>DATEME010000247.1:0-2560 GCA_035275865.1 Candidatus Acidiferrales bacterium
GTGGCGAGGTAGCCGGCGATTCCGGCGAGGGAATCCTGCATGGCGTGCTGCATCATGCCGGGGCGCAGGCTCTTTCGGTACCAGGCGAGAATGCCAAAGAGCGCGCCGTAAACCGTGATTGCGATGACGGAGCGCCAGCCCTGATACAGATGCGCCGAACCGAATACGATTGCCTGCAGAGCGATAGCCATCCAGGTTGTGCCCGTCCACGCGAGAAACTGCCGCTGCAAGTAGCCGCGGAAGACAAACTCCTCGCAAAAACCTGCTATTACCGCGAGAGAGACGAACACGGTTACTTCCGTCCAGTTCTGCGGCAGGAGCGGTTTGGCCGATTCGACGCCGCTGAAATGCAGGATCAATTGCAGCAGTGCAAGCGCGATGAGGACGACGATCCAGAAGAGAAACGCCGTCGCGACGTCTATCATGAAATCTCCAAATCGTTTCCATTTGCCGCCAACGATTTCGCTGATGCGGACTTTGCGGGGCATCAGGCCGAGCAGCCAGACGTAGGAGAAGAGCAGCAATTCGTAGATCATGGTGCCGGCGTATATGGGAATCCGCGTGGAGAAATGCGACGCCCGCGCCATGAAGCGCGGCTGTCCCTGATAAGCCGAAATTCCCACGATGATCAGAATCAGCAGGGCGGTGTGCCACCAGGCGCCGACGGGTGTGGCGCGCGGCGGTTCGGCATCCGCTGGCACGGGTGAAGGAGCAGTCGTCATGAAATCGTCGCGGGTCGGCGAGAGCATAATTGTAGCAGGTGTGAGCGCGCGAAACGGCTCCCGGCGACATTTTTGACACAAGCTCGTACGTGCAGCCATTGCTCTTCGGGCGATGTGTTATACAGGGAACGGCAGAACCTCAACAACGCCCGAAACTCGGCTGTTCTTATGGAGCCTACGGATGATGACGGCACGAATTTGCATTTTCGGAGCACTTTGCTTTCTGTTGTTGACCGCACCGCTGGCGAGCGCGTCTGACCTCCAAAAGAAAATCGAGGCAATGGCTGCGGCATATGACGGGCACGTTGCGTTGTATGCCAAAAACCTGGCCACCGGTGAGACAGTGGCGCTGGATGCCGAAGAGCCGGTGCAAACGGCGTCGGTGATCAAATTGGCACTGATGCTGCAGGCGTTTGAGCAGATTCATGCGGGCAAGTTGAAGCTTTCGCAGCCAGTGGTGCTGACAAAAGTGAATCAGGTCGCCGGTTCGGGCATTCTCGGCGAACTCGATCCGGGACTGACTCTCACTCTGAAAGACACGATCACGCTGATGATTACGTTGAGTGATAACACCGCGACGAACATGTTGATCGACGTCGTGGGATTGCGGCCGACAAACGAGATGCTGGGTCGCATGGGCCTGAAAAATACGTATTTTTATAAGAAAGTGTTCGTGCCAGCCACCGAGCCGATGCCGTCCGATCAGAAGGAGTTCGGGTTGGGCAAAACCACGGCGCAAGAGATGGCGAAGCTGATCGAGAGCATCTATCGTTGCGACTTGGGAGACCGCGAGTTGTGCACGGAGATGATTACGATCATGCGGAAGCAGCAATATCGCGCCATGATCCCGCGTTATCTGGTGGCGCCGGACAGCAGCGAAACGCTCTCACCGATTGCCGATAAGATCGGAATGCTCGATGCCGTGCGGAGTGACGTGGCGCTCGTCTACACCGCGCGGGGCCCGATTATTCTTTCCATTTTTACCTACGAGAATGGCGATAAGTCATGGACTCCCGAGAACCGCGCCGAAATCCTGATAGGCCGCATGGCAGAGACGATCGTCAGAGCATGGTCGCCCGAAGGCCTCGCGGCGAAAGTTGCAAATCCGCTGGGAACGCCCGCGGCGAAACCATAGGCACTTGTAAGCCATTTGTGCGTTACGAACGATAGCCGTTCTGAAAGCGTTGCGGGGATTTTGCCGCCATGTGCCGAGGCGATATAATGAGAAGACCAACGGGGGCGACACGGTTTCGACGGAAGCTGTCGCGGCTCGAAGGCATGCCGGGCGCCACCTGCCCGCAATCGGGTGGAACAAGACAACTGGCAACTCACAGTTGGCACTCGCTGCCTAACCAAAAGTAGGTAGCGCGCTTCCCCAACCGTTGTCTACGCGGTTGGGATGAGGCGTCACACAGTAGGCTGGCCGTCGCGTTTCGGTCCGTAACGCGGCGGCGAGATTCATCGGACTAGCTGCGGGCGCGTCTTGCCCGCTCTGAGTTCCCGTGGCGAACGTGCGGCTTGCCGTCAGGGCAGAGCCGCTGCCGGAACGGGCTAAGCATGTAGTCTTCGGGTGGCAAGGCTTCTCGGACGGGGGTTCGACTCCCCCCGCCTCCACCATTCTTTATGATTGATTTGAAAGGAATTACGCGCGCCTTCTTTTCCGTGTACCCGTCGTGTACCCTTCGTTTTGGTTCAGGCACTTCCCAAGTGCGACGCACGTCCGCCTCTAGTTGCTCCTGACGGGCCCGAACCCAGGGCGCGTAATGCTTTTCGGTGATTCGCACGCTTTGATGGCCGAGAAGGATGGACACTCGCTCAATCGGCACGCCAGCCAGGAG
>DATEME010000248.1:0-1542 GCA_035275865.1 Candidatus Acidiferrales bacterium
AAGCTCGAATGCGATAGCAGGGCAACACTTGGGATGAGCCCGAACCTCCGCACCTCCTCAGCGGCAAGCAACGTCAGGTCTGCAAGCTGTTCCGAGCTCGGATCGTGGTTGACATACGTGTCGCAGAGGAAGAGTGGCCGACCTCCGACGATGAGCATGTTCATCGTCCCCCAGGTGCGCACTCCTGGGCGCAAGCCGATCACTTGGCAAACGTAATTGAGATGATCGTAAAAGGCTCCAGAGGTGCCGCACAACATGCAATCCACGTCGCCGCGCCGCAACAGCATTGCGGCGATCAGGGTCGAGCGATTGCGCATGGCTTCTTTGGCCAAAGTCTGGGTTACGCCAGCGCGCCTCACTAGCCCATAGTACTCACGCCAGGTGTCCTCATAGCGGGCATCGTTCTCAAAGCTCACGACTTCGCAATCGAAGCCCGGCTTGAGCCGCAAGCCCAAGGCGTGCATGCGCTCCGTGACCACCTCGGTACGACCCAGAAGCACCGGAATAGCGAGGCCTTCGTCAACGATCACCTGAGCTGCCCGCAACACTCGATCGTCTTCGCCTTCCGCCAACGCGACCCGTTTGCGCGCTATCTTCGCCGCGGCGAATACCGGCTCCATGCTGGCCCCGGACTGATACATGAAGCGCGCCATGCGCTGGCGATACGCCTCGATATCGTTAAGCGGCCGAGTAGCTACTCCGCTGTCCATCGCAGCTTTGGCAACCGCCGGCGCAATGCGCTCGATTAGGCGCGGATCGAAGGGAGTTGGTATGAGGTAGTCGGGCCCAAACTCCAGGCGTTGATTGCCGTAAGCGGCGGCGACAACATCGGACATTTCGGCATGCGCCAATTCGGCGATGGCGCGTACGGCCGCCGACTTCATTTCCTCATTGATCGTTGTTGCGCCGACATCGAGCGCCCCGCGGAACAGAAATGGAAAGCATAAGACATTGTTGACTTGATTGGGGTAGTCCGAGCGACCGGTGGCAATTATTGCATCCGGACGGACCGCCTTGGCCTCTTCCGGTGCGATCTCCGGTGTCGGGTTTGCCAGCGCCAGAATGAGCGGATCTCGCGCCATGCGCTTGACCATGTCCGGCTTGAGCACTCCGCCTGCTGACAGTCCGAGGAAGACATCGGCCCCTTCGACTATGTCGCCGAGCGTGCGCGCCGAAGTAGGCCTCGCATAGCGCGCCTTGATCGGGTCCATCCCTTCGCTTCGACCCTGATACACGACGCCTTTCGCGTCGGTGACCAGGATGTTCTCCAGTTGCAGGCCGAGACTCACCAGCTGATCAAGACAAGCAATAGCGGCGGCACCAGCGCCAGAACATGCCAGCGTGACCTTGCGGATATCTTTACCCACCAGCGAAAGACCGTTGAGGACCGCCGCCGCGGCTATGATCGCAGTGCCGTGCTGGTCGTCATGGAAGACGGGAATTTTCATGCGCTCCCGCAGCGCGCGCTCTATGTAGAAGCACTCCGGCGCCTTGATATCCTCGAGATTGATACCGCCGAAGGTAGGCTCCAGGCTGGCGATG
>DATEME010000249.1:0-5657 GCA_035275865.1 Candidatus Acidiferrales bacterium
ACCATGAACTCGTAGAGCTCGCCGGCCGTCTTCAGCTTTTCATCCACAAGATCGCGATATTCATTCACGCCCATCCTGCCCGCCGCGAGCCGATAAACGCGCGCATAATACGCATCGCTCAAAAATTTGATCGCGTTGTCGATTCGCTCTGTCAGGTCCATCACGTCCAGCCGGATCGCATTGATGCGCTGCGCGTCGCGCGGCAACGTCCAGCGCGAAAGAAGGTAATTCCGCTTGCGGTCCAGCATCGTGTAAATGTCGGAAAGCAGGTTTGACATTAAATCGTCGTAATAACGAAACTCCAGCAACTGCATCCTGGCAAATTCGAGCACCAGCATCGTCGCATCCGCGTCTTCCGAACGATCGTAAACAAGCGCCGCGGCCGACGCGACGAGCACGAGATCGGTGGAATAGTAAGAAAGACTCGCTTGCAACGTCTCCTCGATCGTTTTGCTTGCCAGCGGCGCTGCTTCTCCTCGAATCAACTGCACGATTTCCTTGCCCCGGTTCGTGAGCAGCTCGGAAGCCGTCGCGCGCTCGCCTCCGCTTTCGCCCGCCTCCTGAAGATTGACGATCAGATAGCTTTCGTTGAGCCATGACTGGTTTTGCCGCAGCACCGCCGGCCCGATCTCCATCAGCCGCGCCGCCACAATTTCATGTGCGAGCGGCTCAACGTCGCCCACGTCCATCCAGCGTGACGCCTGCTCCTCCAATTCGTGCCAGCTGCACGAGAACGGCACCTCAATCTCCACGGCCACGACCGCGAACGCGTGGTATTTCACCCACGATGTAACTCGTTCCCCGCTCTTCAACACGAGCGGCTCTCGTCTCTCGATCACCGGCGGATGCGCAAACCGCACATATTCCGGCGTTCGCCGCGGAAAACTTTGCGGACCCGCCGCGACGCGCTCTCCCAGCAACTCGCGCACTTTAGCAATGTCGATTGCCTCCGCCACGTCGTAGAGCAGCGTGACGCGAAAGCACCCGCGAAGGAGTGAAGGAGCTTGGGCCGACGGAGGGTTCGAACTCATGGCACGCTCGCGATCCTTACCAGTCATCGGCGCCGCCGGTTGCGACCGTGCGCGCCGCACGAAACCGGCACTCGCGCCATTCTATCAGGGCGCTAACAGGCGCCGCTCGCATGTAGACGGTGGCGGCGCGCGTTCTCGTGTAGAATATTCGAACCACCTTTAGGGGCGTAGCTCAGTGGTAGAGCAGCGGCCTTTTAAGCCGAAGGTCGTGGGTTCGATCCCCACCGCCCCTACCAGTTTTTTCACTGTGACTTGTTTCGCCTTTCGCTTTCCCCCGCTGGCGATTGCGATTAGAACTATCGCCTCCTTTTATTTTCATGGAGTTACGCCGGTTTTTAATTCTTTGCTGTTGCGATTAGGCGCCCGCCACGGTGGGCAGGCTGGTGAATCGTGGAACGCCGTCGCGCCCGCAGACTTCACGTCGCAAATCAGTATCGATTAGAAATCCGGATCTGCTGAAGCTAAAGAACTTGCGGCGTTTTCTAATCGTGGGAGTATCGATTAGAAATGCCCTCGACTGGCGGCGTGGCGACCTGAGACCGTTTGGGAGCGCCCCGGCGACCATGAATTGCGTCAGACAAACCACAGAAAACAGTTTACCATAGAATACATCGTTTTGCAAGGACTCTTTTGCATTATTTTTCCGATTAAGGCAGCAAGATAGTGGGTGCGCCTTGGTGCAGAATGGCGCTGTTTGGCGCTTAATTTTGGGGAATTGGGCGCGGAATGGCCCGATTGTGGCGCTAAAACGACGTTATTTCGCGGAAAGCCGCGAGCATCTTCCAAAGGTGAGATGTGGCAACAGCTCGCGGCCAGTATTTTGCACAGTTCTAGTATCACTTGCCCGAGAATGCGCAGGATCGTTCTCAACGAGAGAAGGGGTTGGGCTCGATGACGAGGTAAAAGCCCTAGCGTCAATCAAATACGAGCGACGACGGGGAGCGACCCTTGGTTCTTGTCTTGCACGCTTCCGGGGTGCCAGAATAGCCGGCGTAAATCGGTCTAAAGGAGCAAGGTCGCGCTACTATGACGCATCTTACGCTCTGCTACTGCCGCCGCTGTTGTACCTTCAAACCATTCTTTCACAGGCACGACGTGGCACCGATTGCCTTGTACCATTGGGTTTGCAATGCCATTTCGCGCCTAACGCCCGAACGGAAATCGAGCGCTCGAATTCCCCGAGGCTAGCCCCTGAAAGCAATTCGCCGACAGGAGTGCCGGCGCTACCACATAGAAGCAAACCGAAACGCAAGGCTCAGACGAACTGTTTCAAATTGCCTCAAGCAAGGTCCCAGAGCATTTACCGCGATCCCCTTATAAAGCGAATCCGAGGCGCAGCCTAGAATTGCTTGCTCGCCTGAGCGCCTGAAGAAGGAATTTTTCACGAAATGTCCGAATACGACGCGATTCTCGCACTATATGGAGCGCGGTTCTCCGGACTCATTGCCGGTCCAAAGCAGAGCCTGATCTTATTTGCCGACCTCAGCACGGGCACGACATTGGCTTTGCCCGAATCGGAGTTCTCATCCGAAGCGATCGGTCGACGACTCGCCGAGAGCCGCCGCGCCTTTTCCGCCTAGCTAAGCTCAGACTCACAGCCATGGGCGGCTATGCGACCCCAGAACAAGGACAAAGTGATGAAATCGGAGGGTGGCCAGCGAAAATGCTCAACTGTTTCGGAATCTCGGCAGACGCCTACTGCCAACCGAGAGCAAGCCGTAAACCAACGCGGTAGGTCAACCCCCACTTGGGTTCTTTTTGTTTCGCTTCGTCGCGCGGAGTGTCGAAAAAGGTCCCGCCAGCCAGGACTGTGTCGATTGCCCGGACGAGGTCACGAAATGCCTGGCTTTTCGCAACGACCCCTTGAGCACCCGCTTGCCGTACTTCGTTGCCGAGCGATTCCGATTGGTGTGTGGTGAAGATTAGAATCGGACAGCTCAGGCCGAGTTTTCGCATCCGGGACGATGCCTCCAGTCCGCTCATTCCCGGCATCGAGATATCGAGAAGAACGACATCCGGTTTCAGCATCTTCGTTTGCTCGATGGCTTCGGTACCTGTGGACGCTTCGCCCGAGATTTCCCATTCCGGCCGAGCGCCAGAGAGGAGGAACTTCAAGCCTTCACGAACAACCTCATGATCGTCCACCAGCAAGATTCGGGCGTTCACGCCAGCGCTCCTCTCCCCGCGTCCCTACTTATTGATTACATCAAGCGCGATCTAATTGGTATCGGTATCATCACGTAACGGGACAGTGGCTCGCAGTTGAGTTCCGCTTACGCCCGAATTCACCTGCAAGTCTCCACCGAGTTGGCGAAGACGTTCGCTCATTCCCCTCAAACCAACTCCCTGAGAACTCTGCCAATTAATTTCGCGCCCTCGAAGGATCTTTACCGGAAAACCCTTGCCGTGGTCTGTGAGTTCCAAGATCGCTGTGTCGCGCGATCGTGTGAGATGGACCAAGGCCATAGAACTGCCTGAATGTTTATGAATATTCGTCAGCCCTTCCTGAAGAACTCGAAATAGCGCCAGCTCGACATCGCGGCGAAGCCGTCCGAAGTCAGCAGGGATGTCATGAGTTACAGCAATTCCACTTCGTTTCGAAAATCCTTCCAAGTACCAGGGAATTGCCGATCCGAGCCCCATTTCGTCGAGCAGCGGTGGATAAAGTAAATAGGAAACCGTGCGTACTTCCGTCACGCACTGCTCAACCAACATCGCACATTGAGAAAGTTGCTGCTGCATGTCGCCATCGCGAGCACTTAGTGCTTCAAGTTTCATCTTCACGACGGACAAAATCTGCCCCAAACTATCGTGCATCTCGCGGCCGATGAGCCGCCGCTCTTCGTCCTGGGTGCGAAGCACGTGCAGCGACAGCTCACGAAGAGACTGTTCCGACTGCCTAAGCTTTTCTTTCGATTCCTCCACGGCCTGTGCTGCGCGCATGCGTTCGGTCAAATCGCGCGTAACTTTACCGAAACCGATGAGCGTCCCCTGGCGATCCCGAACGGCGGTCATTACGACGTTCGCCCAGAATTTCGAACCATCCTTGCGAACCCTCCAACCTTCATACTCCATTCTGCCTTCCGCAGCAGCTTCATCCAGGTGTTTCTGAGGCTTGCCTATCCGAATATCCTCCTCAGGGTAGAAGCAGGAAAAATGGCGGCCGAGAATTTCGGAACTCTTGTATCCCTTGATGCGCTCTGCGCCAGCATTCCACGTCACGACGTTGCCGGCAGGTTCCAGCATAAAAATCGCATAATCTTGAACGCTTTCAACGAACAAGTGGAAAGGATCGTCGTGGAGCTCGTCGGTGAGATTCGCTTGCCGCAAGCGTATTCTCCAATCAGGGCTTTAACTCTGAGGGCTTGGAATGCTGGATGTCAAGCCGGTCCGTCGTGCGCCGACTCCAGCGGTACAAAGCGAGACGGTTCGCGCCTTGGGAGTGCGCCACCGTCTCAAAGAAGGCGGCGTAGACGGCAGCTTGAGTTTGAGGGGTCTATCTCTGCCATTAGCCGCCCACGCCGCGCCCACAAACAATCCTACCTAAAGCAATGAGGACGAAAAGACGGTCAACACCCTAAATACACATAGGGTAATCAGCCCCACTTTCGGGCAAAGCAAAGTTCTGCGCCAGCAGCCCGAGGAATCATCAGCGCATGTGCAAGTGCATGGCGCGATTCCGAAGCTGGATTATGATCGCCGCGCTCACGAAGCCGGATTGCGGGGCGGCTGTCTAGGGTCCTTTTCATCGAGGATGCGATTGAGCGCGTCGGCGGCGAGGTGATAAAAATTCAGCAAAGAGGGCGAAAGACGGCTCATTGCGTCGCGTACATCGTCGGATGTAAGCCGTGGCTGGGGACGTTCCCGCAAGGCGCGATTGTAGCCTTCGCGCCATAGCTCCAACGCATGAGGGCAGTTGTCGGCCCAATTTGTTTTTTCCCGTGCGCACTGCTGGCAGACCAGAGGCATAAGTGATCAAGCTAGCAATGTGTTTAGAAAATTTACACTGGTCCTGAATACAGCGAAGGGACAGCGTTGCCCGCTGACCCGCAGGCGTACGCTGAATCGCCGTCGCCGAGGCGGGAGCTTAGCGACTAGGAGGCGAGTACGATTGGAGCGAACACGTCTGATTCGCTGCAGGGCAATATACGACGGCTTAACTCTCCGACTCGCCGGGTCCCTGGTCCGAAAGATCAAAACGCGGCGATAGCACACCGCGTCCATAGCGGCTTGCGAACCATCGAAATCCAACTTCACGTCTTACCGGATCACGGCGCTGTTGTGCCCTGAGCTTACAGTTGGCGGCGCCGGCCGGCGGCGCCGGTTAGTTCGCGGACGGGACGGATTTCGATGCTGCCTACGCGGGCGGGCGGGATTTCTGCGGCGATCCGGACGGCTTCGTTCACGTCGGCGGCATCGATCAGATAGAATCCCGCGAGAAATTCTTTCGTTTCGGTGAAAGGGCCGTCGGTGATGGACACTCTTCCGTTGCGCACGCGCACAGTCTTCGCCGTGTGAACAGGCTGAAGGGCTTCGGAGGCGACGCATCGGCCGGCGTCTCGAAGGCCTTTGTCGTAAGCCATGCATTCGTCGTCGGTCATGGCCATCATTTGTTTCTCTTCGCCG
>DATEME010000250.1:0-1618 GCA_035275865.1 Candidatus Acidiferrales bacterium
GTTCTCGGCCCGTTTCCCACAGAACGCGGCTTGCGCGCCTCCCGCCCCGCGCTGCTGCTCGATTCGATAAAGCAGCTGCCTCGACACTTGATGAGCATCCGCGGAAAAACCAAGAGTTCTCAGCAACTTACTGCGTCGAAGTCGGCACAGCAGGGGCGCCCGCAGCAGGTGCGGGGGCAGAAGAAGCCGCGGCCGGCACGTCGGACCGGCGCTTAAAATTTGTATCGCGAATGACCAATTTCACGGGAAGTGTGGACCCGTCGTCTAGCTTCAGTTCGCCATCTGACGCGGTATACGTGGGCAGCCAGTATTTGTCTTCAAAGTTTTCGCGATAAGTTTCAAACATCGTGAACGGTCGATTCTGGCCCGAAGGTTCTACCTCCAACACGAATTTTCCCCAGCTCCGCACGATCGCCAGGTCGTGATCGTCCACCCAGATTACCCCGTCAAAAAAACGCTGCTTCCTGCTGAAAGCCTTGGGTTTAACTTGAAAAACGTAAGTATTGATCTGATCGATCTGCTGTTCGCCGGCGTAGAGAAAGTTGTAGTTGGGAATGTCCGCAGTTGTAAGAAAGAAGTACGGAATCTGGGTCATGTCCATCACGTCCTGCAGCGCAAAATGCGTCATCATTGCAGAAGGCTTCGACTCTTTCGTCACGCCCCAATAGCGCTGGTCGTCTTTGAAATAGGTGTCGCCGGTCGCAGTGATCATCGCGACAGGATTCGTCTCTTCCTCGAAGCGAACCGTCTGCGTAAACGTATACAGATCAAAGGCTTTCTTCATTTCGTCTTCGTTTGCGGCGAAGCGTTGGATGATCTGAGGTTCGGGAATTGGAGGTGGCCCCGGATGCGGCACGGACGGCAGCCGCTTCACGTTGATCGTCGGTGGAGGGGCCATCGGCCCCTCGTCCTGAGCGCGCGCCACGACCGCCGCGCCGGCAAGCGCAGCGAGCAGGATGGCCATCGCTAAAGATTGCTTTCGCATAGAGATACGAAGATACACCAAATATTTGGATGCAGCCCAATGCCGAAATGTTTAGCTTTATCTCGCGGTGCCGGTTCAGCACGAAATACTCGAAGTCGTGGGATTTCGTGCGCGGCCATGGCCGCCAAAATCCAACGAAGTCGAGCGAATTCGTTCAAGGCATCGATACCAATTTGGCGCCTTAAACAGCCCGTAAAATGCCAAAAATTGCCAAAAATGCCGCGTCCCCCCCCTTAAAATTGCGTTATTTCCGTGTGACCGCGGCCGACCTGTGTGGGGCGACGAGTATTTGCCCTCCGGAATATACGAGCGCATCACTGACAATCCGGCGGCAGTGATTCATGAGCGGTGGTCTGTTAAAATCATGCTCCCGTTAAGAGCAAGGTTTCCGGAGACTGTGAAAGAGCAGCGGGTCGCGCGACGGTATTACGTAAGCGGAATGGTGCAGGGTGTGGGTTACCGCTATTTCGTTCAGCGAGTGGCCGAACGCCTCGGGCTGTCCGGTTACGCGAAGAATCTGCGTGACGGGCGCGTGGAAGTCTATGCGATTGGCGCGGAAAAGGACCTCATGACGCTTCGCGCTCAGCTTGAGCGCGGGCCGGAATCGGCTTCTGTTTCCGGCGTGAGCGAAAG
>DATEME010000251.1:0-10548 GCA_035275865.1 Candidatus Acidiferrales bacterium
GACATGATTCTGATGGACGTGGCGATGCCGAAGATGAACGGCGTGGAAGCGGCGCTCGCAATCAAGAGCATGTTTCCCGAAATCCGAATCGTGCTTTTCACGTTTTGGGAAAACAGCGTTCACACCGGCATGGCGAAAGCTGCCGGAGTGGATCTGGTCCTTTCAAAAGCGGCCGGCACGGCCACGCTGCTGGAGTCGATTCGAACCTTGCTGGCTGACAATTCCGCGACTAGCCATTGAAACGTGGCGGGAACGCCCCGACAGCGATCCGCTCGTGGCCGCCGCGTTTCCGTCGGGAACGGCTACTGAACTGGGCGGCAGCGCGGAAAAAATGAGTCAATTCATCTCACCGCACGTTCTTTCAAGCAATTTCGAGGCAGATGTTGTATGCTTGTCCTAGATTTTCTACAGGGTGCTCTCCCGGCGGCAGTCTGACTGGAGCCGCTTTGCCTCTAGCGCTACAAGATTTCGGAAACGTGTTGATCGTTGACGATAACTC
Organism: Candidatus Acidiferrales bacterium; assembly: GCA_035275865.1. Taxonomy (GTDB): domain Bacteria; phylum Acidobacteriota; class Terriglobia; order Acidiferrales; family UBA7541; genus Palsa-295. The sequence goes on from DATEME010000251.1 coordinate 500, forward strand.
GAGTATTCGCGCAGCGCTTCGGTCATTCCTCAAAGCGAGAACCCCGCTACGGTTTTGCTGCGAGGCCTCAAATGGCGCGGAGGCCGTCCGAATAGCGAGGGAGCGGAAACCGGCCTTCGTCCTGATGGACCTCGCGATGCCTGAAATGAACGGCGTGGAAGCGGCGGCGGCCATCAGAAAAGACTTGCCGGGCACCAAAATCATCGTGTTTACGTTGTATCCCAATCGTTTGGGCCAAACGCTTGCGAAGGCCGTCGGAGTCGACCTTGTGGTCGACAAGGAGGAGGGCTCGGCCGGCCTTCTCAAGGCGCTCGAATGCTTGCTTGAGAGCAATTAGGCCTTCACAACCTTCTTCCCGGCATATTTTCGATCAGGGCCCAAGATTGTCCTTATGCGCCCACAAACGGCGGTGCGAGTCACCACCCTCCTGTCAAGATTCCGCGTTTCGTTGTAGATTCCTCCTGATATGAAACGGGCTAAGGCGCAAGCAACCAAACCAACCATTCGGTTCAGCGCGAAATTATTTCGGGCCGAGGGTAACCAAAAGCCTGGATCGTGGGCTCTGACCCTGCCCAAGAACGCGAGTGCAAAACTTCCGTCGCGAGGCACGACGATGGTGGAGGGAACGATTAACGCTTTCCCGTTTCGAGCCGCTCTCGAACCAGATAGCAAGGGAAGCCACTGGCTCAGAGTCAACAAAACGATGCGCGATGGCGCAGGCGGCGATGACGTAGACATGGTAACGGTGGAGATTGCGCGGGTCGGAGACGAGCCAGAGCTCAGAGTGCCAGCGGATCTGCGGAAAGCCCTTGCAGCCGCTCCGGTGGCGCAGGCGGGGTGGGAAGACATCACACCAATGGCGCGCCGCAACTGGATTTTCTCGATAACCTCAGCCAAGCAACCGGAGACGCGCAGGCGCCGGATCGAAAAAGCCTGCGACATGCTCGCCTGCGGAAAACGGCGGCTATGTTGTTTTCCTGGCGTAAAGTGGATTATGAAGGAAAACGAAAAGTCATGTGGAATGTGGCTTCCGTTGCCGAAGTGACAGGGGCATTTTCTGCCGAGAGCGACAAAGTAGAAGCCCACCAGTTTGTTGTTACATGCGCGACTCGGACGCGAAACGCTCCAACTCATGTTTTTCCCAGCAGCTTGAGTCGCCCGAGGCAGAAAGCGCGATGTGATAGTAGCGATAGCCGGATTCTTGTCTGTCCAGAACAGGGTTACGCGTCCTTTCGCGTACCCATCGTTGCCCCGGCACTATCGCCGATCCGCAGAACGCGCAGCTTCTCGAATGCCCGTTCATCTTCGCCTCCTTCTGGGAATGCACGGGACTCGGCGCTGTGCCGGACCCCGTGCATTCACGCGCCTTAACCAACGTGCAGGTTGCTCGTTACGGAGAAAACGCCCGGCACTGAGAGCGCCCGGATTCTCGCAACGTTAGCGTCCATCTGCCTGTCTACGGCCCCAACGAGAGTCACGTGACCGTTGTTCACGATGATGTGAATCGCCGGAACAGCTCCCATGGAGTAGCGTGAAAGCACCGGGTCCCTGAAAATGGCGCGGTACTCGGCGCGGCGGATTTGGTCATCGAAGTTCGAAAGCGGCAACACGGTGATGTTATCCACCACGCGCGTCACGCCTTCGAGGCGCTTCACGGCCTTTTCCGCGTCGTTCTTCGTCACGGGTTGCACCACTTGGCCCGACAACGTGACTTCGCTGCCATGGATCGAGTATTCGAGATTGTCGAAAACGCCGTACCACGGAACCATCACCAAGGCGTGCCGGACCTGTTTGCTTAGGTGTTGCTCCTCGGTCATCTGATTCGGCCTGGTCGCGGCGTTCGCGGTATGGGTGCCCATCACCAGCGTGGCCAGCGCCAACATGACCACGCTGCAAGAAAATTTTCGCAGCCACTGGTAAACGTTCATCTTTCCTCTCCTTCACGTAAATCGCTCAATAGCGAGTATCTCTGCCTGATCCTTCGCCATTCGATACGCACGAACCGTGCCAAATATGACTAACGGTCATAATCTGCAAGTCACGGAAATACAAGGAAGTAGCGTTCGACTCTCTACGTTAGTAAGAGAAGGGCGGCATTGCACGCCGGTGGAAATTCACCACTCGCGGTGCTTTTGAACCAGTAGAGCGAAACAAAACGGCTTCGGGAAGCGGAACGGACTAGTGTAGGTTTAAACGCCGCGGCCTTCAGCGCGGCACGCAGAACGGACACACGCAGAACGGATACGTGCGCCGCTCACCCAAATGATGTACATTCGTCGCGCGGTTGGTAGTCTGTAATCAAAACGCAATAGCCAAATGTCTATGACGTTCTCGCCATCGCCATGTGGCACAGCCACTCCTGGCTGTGTTCTTAAATTCCGCCAGCAGCACATTCTCTTCGCAGTTCTTTTGTGCATAGCGCTCCTCTTAGTCGCGCCTTCGGGCTTCGCGAAAAAGAAAGCACCCGATCACCCAATCGATTTAAACGCTGCTACCGAAAAGGAATTGGAAGAATTGCCCGGCGTGGGCCCGACGACCGCGAAAGCGATCGTCGAATTTCGCGAAAAAAGCGGGAAGTTTAAACGTGTAGACGACTTGCTTGTAATTCGAGGAATTTCAGAAGCAAAGCTCGCGCGAATCCGGCCCTACGTAGTTATCGGCCCGCCTCCCGCTGCAACAAAGCCAAACGCAACACCAGCCCAGCGCGAACCAAAGCCGCCGCCGAAAAAGCCGTAGGGAACGCGGCTTGCTGTACCCTTGGTTCGCTGTCTCAGAACGCCTGATGCGTCGTCTGCCCTGTTACAATCGGCAGCGGCACCTGCTCCGCAATCTCCAGGCCGTAGCCTTCGAGCGCCACCACGCGGCGCGGATGATTCGTCAGCACGCGAATTCGCCGTAGACCCAAGTCGATCAAAATCTGCGCGCCGATTCCGCTCTGCCGCTGGACCGTTCGCTGCGCCACCAAATCCTGCTCGTGCCGTTCGCGCGTATGAAAACGAATCGCCGGGAGCGTGGCTCCCTCTGCCGGCTGCGCATCGATCTTGAATCCGCGGCCCGTCTGATGCAGATATACGAAAACGCCGCGATCTTCTTTCGCAATCGCCGCCAGCGAATGCTCGATCGTCGCCTGGCAGTCGCAAGCTGTCGATGCAAACACGTCGCCCGTCAGGCAGTGCGCGTGCACGCGCACAAGCGGCGGCGCAATATCGCCCGCTCCCGCATCTACACTTCCGCGCACGAGCGCGACGTGCACCTCCTGATCCACGTCGCTCGCGTACGCAATCATCCGGAAATCGCCATAGGGAGTCGGTAAAATCGATTCCGCGATGCGCCGCACGCAGCGCTCGTGCTGCATCCGGTAGCGGATCAGGTCCGCCACGGTGAGCATCTTCAGTCCATGCTCCTTGCAGAATTCCACCAGTTGCGGCACACGCGCCATCGTGCCGTCGTCATTCATCACTTCGCAGATCACGCCCGAGGGGTCGAGCCCCGCGATGCGCGCCAGATCGACTGACGCTTCCGTTTGCCCGGCGCGCACCAGCACGCCGCCCGGTCGCGCCCGCAATGTATAAACATGCCCAGGCCGCGCCAGGTCCTCGGGCCGAGTCTTCGGATCGGTCGCTGTCAGAATGGTCGTTGCTCGGTCGGAAGCGCTCGTGCCGGTCGTTGTCCCACGCAATGCGTCAATCGGCTCGCAGAATGGCGTCCCGAACATCGACGTATTTCGCGCCGAGATCGGCTTTAGATCAAGCACGTCGCAGCGCTGCTCGGTCAGCGCAAGGCAGATGAGCCCGCGCCCGAATTTCGCCATGAAGTTGATGGCCTCCGGCGTGACCTTCTCGGCCGCCATCGTCAAGTCGCCTTCGTTCTCGCGATCCTCATCGTCCACAAGGACGATCATCCGCCCCTGCCGAATTTCGGCCAGAGCCTCTTCCACTCCGGCAAATACGGCATCCCTCTTGCTCATGATCTTTATATGATAGCGCAATCGACAAAAGGTTTCGGCGCCGGCGCAATTAGTCTCGAAATCAGCGCTTGTCGCGAGCCGAAGATCGCAAGTTCCTCGAAGTTGCCGTAAGGAGTCGCGCTACTCACCACCTCATTACAGCGACTCGTATCTTCTTGAGCTGGATCTCTTCTAGAGCATCCGAATTATCACACCGCACTCATTCGTCGCGGAGTTTTTAGAATCGGTCATTGCGGCTCGCGAAGTCCGGGTGTAAATTTGGGCCGCTTCATAAGCTCAAAGAAAAGCGAGCATTAGGATCATGGCGAAGTCTCCCTCGACCAAAAAACTCTCCCGGCGCGCGCTCCTGCAAAGCACCGCAATCGGCCTTGGCAGCCTCGGAACGCTCGACACCCTCGTAACGCCAAGTGCGGTAGCGGCCCCGCAGGCTCCGGCATCCGTGCCGGAGGCCCTGGCGCCCTTTAATCACTTCCCGCGCATGATGCAGGACTATTTTGTCGCGCGCCTCGCGGAAATCGAAAAGCTTGGCGACAAACGCCGCGCGGCCCTGCAATCCAAAGCCGACGCCGAAGCCTACGTACAGGGAGTTCGCAGCGAAATCCGCGAATGCTTCGGCCCTTGGCCGCAGAAAACGCCTTTAAATCCTCGCGTCACGGGCACAATCGATCGCGGTGACTATAAGATCGAGAAAGTAATCTTCGATAGCCGTCCGAATTTCCCGGTCACCGCAAATGTCTATCTCCCGGCGAAACGAAACGGTCTCGCGCCGGGCGTCGTTTCTCCGTGTGGGCATACGCCAAGCGGGAAGGCGGACACCGAATATCAGTCGTTTGCGCAAAGCTTGGCGCGCCTCGGATATGTCGTCCTGATTTACGATCCCATCGGCCAGGGCGAACGGTATCAGTACGTCGATGCGCAGCTTAAGCCGACGCACGGCCGCGGCACATCCGAGCATCTTTACGCGGGCAATCAGCAAGTCCTCGTCGGCGAATTTTTCGGTGCCTGGCGTGCATGGGACGGCATTCGGGCGCTTGACTATCTGCTCACGCGCCCCGAAGTCGATGCGAAGCGCGTCGGTGTAACGGGCCATTCCGGCGGCGGCACGCTGACCACGTGGCTTACTGCGCTCGACGATCGTTGGTGCGTCTCCGCGCCCAGCTGTTTCGTCACCACGTTCCGCCGCAACATGGAAAATGAGCTTCCCGCCGATCCCGAGCAGTGCCCGCCGCATGCTCTCGCGCTCGGACTCGACCATTCCGATTTCATCGCGGCGTTCGCGCCCAAGCCCGTCATCATTCTCGATGAGGAACGCGATTTCTTTGACGTTCGCGGAGCGCAGGAAGCCGTCGCGCGCCTCAAGGCGCTTTACAAGCTGCTCGGCGCGGAGGAAAACGTCGCGTTTTCTCTCGGTCCGGCCTATCACAGCTACGGCAAAGAGAATCGCGAAGCGATGTACGGCTGGTTCAACCGCGTCACGAAAATCGAGGGCCCCACCGCCGAGCCCGAAATCGCCGTGGAAAAAGAGGAAACGCTCTGGTGCACGCCGCACGGCCAAGTCGCCGAATTCAAACCGCGCACGGTTTTTTCGTTTACGAAAGAACTTGCCGAATCGCTCGATAAGCAGCGGAAGGCGCTCGATGCCGCGCAACTCAAGAAGGAGCTCGTCAGCGCTCTTGGAATCGAATTGCCGGCGAGCGCGCCGAATTACCGCGTTCTGCGGCCTAACAATAACCGCAGATATCCGAAAAAATATGCAGCCACCTATGCCGTCGAAACTGAGCCCGGCATTTTCTCGCTCGTTTATCGCTTGTCGGACACCGCGCTCGAATCGCGCATCCCCCGTGGGCCGTCGCGCGCGATTCTTTACGTCTCGCATCGTTCCGCTGATGACGAGCTGCGCACCGAGAGCCTAATTGCCGAAATCGTGCAGCAAGAACCGGACTCGGCTTTATTCGCCTGCGACGTCCGCGGCATCGGCGAATCGCAACCGAACACCTGCGGCTCGAAAGATTTTGCCGAGCCTTACGGCAGCGACTATTTTTACGCCGTTCATTCGATCATGCTCGGCCGGCCCTACGTCGGCCAAAAGACGTTTGACGTTCTGCGCCTCATCACGCTCCTAAAGTCGACGGGCCACAACGAAGTGCACGTCGCGGCGAAGGGCTGGGGCACAATTCCCGCAACCTACGCCGCGCTCTTGGCAGACGAAGTGGCGCAAGTCACTCTGAAAAATGCGCCCGAAAGCTACACCGCCATCGCCGAATCCGAAGATTACAATTGGCCGCTCTCGTCGTTCATTCCCGGCGTTCTCAAGACGTTCGATCTGCCCGATTGTTACCGCGCCCTCGCCGCCAAGCACCTGCGCCATGTCGAACCGCTCGGTTCCGAGGGCGTGCCGCGTGCCCAAAGCGCCGAAATGTTGTTCAAGCCTCCTGTTCTTCGATCCGCCTGACGGGACACGTCGCATTTGTAAGGTTTCCCCTTTTCCCGCCTGAGCGCACAACTGAAGTTGTGCCCTGACGGAAGGCGATATTCGAGATTTGACCATCGTCCCATAAATATGGGAGGATCAATGCATGAAGACTACATTGGAAATTCCGGATGCTATTTTCAGGCGTGCGAAGTCGAAGGCGGCGGAGCGGGGTGTGCCTTTGCGGCAGTTCGTCACGGAAGCCGTTGAAGAAAAGCTAACGGCTTCGGCCGGCGCGGCGCAGAAAAGGCCCTGGATGAAGCAGGTGGGCAACCTCAAAGATCTCCGCAAAGAGACGAAGCGGATTAACAAGGCGATTGACGACGCATTCGAAAAAATTGATCCAGAGGCCTGGGCTCCGGAAATAGAGACGTGATTTTGGATACCAATGCGTTGTCTGCCGCCGCCGAGGGAAACGCCAACATCGCGGGGATTTTGGCCGGCCTTGATCGCGTGGCGCTTCCGGTGATCGTAATTGGAGAATATCGCTACGGAATTGCTCAATCCCGCCATGCAGCTCGTTACAGAAGATGGTTGGATGACCTTATCGCGAATTGCGACGTGCTGGATGTTACTGAGCAGACGACGCATCAGTACGCTACGATCAGCACCGAACTCAGATCGGCTGGAAAACCCATTCCATCGAACGACGTGTGGATCGCGGCGCTTTGCCGGCAGCACAGCCTGGGTATTTTGAGCCAGGACCACCATTTCGACGCAATTTCCGGTATTCGCCGATTCGGCTGGTGATATTCGGATGTGCCGCGGCAATTGGCGACGAACTGCTGCGGTGCTTAAGGCCGCGGCGCTACGTTAAACCTTCCGCGCGCATTGAGGTACAAGCTCAACGTCGTTGAACTGATATACTGCCCCGCGCTGCAGAATGCCTCCGGAGACTACGTGTCCGTACCACACGGCGAAAGAGCCTCGACGCAGAACGAAAAGCTGTTGCCTGGGCGCGCCACGCCGCAAGCCACAAAGGATTACGCCGCGAGATTCGCGTCGCGCGCCGCGAATGGGCATTTTCGCGGAGCCGCGGGCGGGCTCAACGTTTCGTCGATCGGCATCGGGACTTATCTCGGCGAAGCGGACGCTGCGACGGACCGCCGCTACACGGAAGCCGCGATTGCCGCGGGCGAAGGCGGCATCAATTTCATCGACACGGCGATCAACTATCGTTTGCAACGCAGCGAACGTTCGGTAGGCGCAGCGCTTCAGACGCTCGTCGCGCGCGGCCACAAACGCGAAGAGTTTGTGGTCTGCACGAAGGCCGGTTTTCTCACGCCGGACGCCGTGATGCCCGATGACGCGAACGAATATTTTCAGCGCGAATATATCGAGCGCGACGTCTTTCGCGCCGAAGACATCGCCGCGGGCTGCCATTCGATAGCGCCGAAATTCCTGGCCGATCAGCTCGAACGCAGCCGCCGGAATCTGGGCCTCGAATGCATCGACGTTTTTTATCTGCACAATCCGGAGACGCAGCTCGGCGAAATTTCGCGCGAAGAATTTCGCCGGCGCCTGCGGGGTGCGTTTGGGTTTTGCGAATTGGCGGTCGCGCGTGGAAAAATCACGGCCTACGGCCTGGCAACGTGGAAAGCTTTTCGCGAGAATCCGAAATCCGAGAGCTATTTGTCGCTGGAGGAGACGGCGTCGATCGCGCGCGAGGTTGCGGGCGACGCGCACCATTTTCGTTTTGTGCAGCTGCCGCTGAATCTGGCGATGCCGGAGGGGCTAACGAACGCCAATCAGGTGGTAAACGGCAAGACGATGGCGATGGTGCAGGCGGCGCGTCCGCTGGGGATTACGCTCGTGGCGAGCGCGGCGCTGCTGCAAGGCCAGCTGACGCGCAAGCTGCCGGCGCAGATGGCGCAAGTGCTCGGCCTATCGAATGACGCGGAGCGCGCGTTGCAATTCGTGCGCAGCGTGCCGGGGCTGACGACGGCCCTCGTCGGGATGAGCCGCGTGGAGCACGTTGTCGCCAATCTGGCGTTGCTGAGCGTTGAGCCTGCGCCGCGCGATCAATTCCTGAAGCTTTTTGGCCACGGGCGCTAGCTGATTACGCCGGCAAGAAGACGTACTTCAGGGCCGAAGCCGCACTGATTCTGCACCTCTTGTGTCGCCGCTAAAGGCGCCACCTGCAAACATTTTTAAGTCGCAGGCTCGATTAGTGCGGGAATTCGCGTATCCAAGTGGCGATCTCTTCGCCGACTTTCGGCAGTTTACCCTGGAAGAAGTGGTCGACGCCGGCCACGATCCGCAGGCGCTTCGGGTCGGGCATGATCGCGAACACCTCCTCGACCTTTTCGAGCGGCCCGTACTCGTCGTTGGAGCCGGAGATGAAGAGCTTCGGCTTTTTGCACTCGCGCATAAAGCGCATGTCGTTGCGCGCGACGGGAATGCCGATGCCGATCAGGCGCGTGACGCGCGGATCTTCACATCCGACGCGCAAGCCCACCCAGGCGCCAAAACTGAATCCGGCGAGCAGCAGCGTCGCGCCGGGAAATTCGCGCTCGAGATAATCCAATGCGGTGCGCACGTCGCCCCGCTCGCCGAGACCGTCCGCGTGCTCGCCTTCGCTTAAGCCCGCTCCGCGAAAATTGAATCGCAGCACGGGCATCCCGTCTTCGTGCAAAGCCTTGGCCGCCTGGTAGACAACCTTGTTGTGCATCGTGCCGCCAAAGAGCGGGTGCGGATGGCACACAAGCGCGGCCGAGGCAGGATTCTTTTCGGGGACGGTCCAAAGCAGCGCCTCAAGTTTGCCAGCGGGACCTTCGAGGAAAAAACTGCGGTGGTAAGCGTCAGCCATTTAGATCTTGGGCATCCAATGGCTGATAACGATATTTTGAGTCAATTCGAGGTGCATGCTCAGCGGTCTCCGGGAATGAATTCGCACGGGCAGATCGAGCTGCGCACGTGGATTTCGCTGCCGGTCAAGCGATGTGGCTGGGTGATGCACGAGCTTATCGTATTCATATATGCAGATCGGGTCAATCATGGCGTTGGTGTGGTTTGAAAGTCGAGATGCGAGGGGCCGTGACTTCAGCGGCTTGAAAATTTATCTTCTCGTGTAGAATGAAGGTTTGCCGGGCCGCTAGCTCAATTGGTAGAGCAGCTGACTCTTAATCAGTAGGTTCGGGGTTCGAGTCCCTGGCGGTGCACTAAGAGCGCAAAGGGCAAAAGACAAAGCGCAAAGAACAGCACTGCTGTTCTTTGCGCTTTGCGCTTTGCTCTATGCGCTTATGACCTAGGGCCGCTCCTCCACCTTCGCTTCCGGGAACGTCGGCGTCACGACGTCCTTCTTGCCCCGAAGGTGCCGATCGAAGAACGCGAGCGTGTACGCATTGATGATCTCATGCGCGCGCCGCGCCGACAGCAGCTTCGTCGTATCGGGCTTGTAGATCAGCGTCAGGTCCGAGAAGTGGCCATGATTGGTCCGGTCGATCCGGACCTCGGTCCACGGCCCGGTGGACTTCGCCTTGGTCCTGGCGCTGATCGCGCGGGTTTCCTCCACCAGCTTCGCCATCGCCGGCTTCACCGAGTCGGGCACGCTCGCGGTGGGATCATCGGTGTTGTGCATCAGCATGACAGGACGGGTGCTGCCCTTTTCCA
>DATEME010000252.1:0-2484 GCA_035275865.1 Candidatus Acidiferrales bacterium
GCGTTGCAAGAGAAAACGGAGGCTGGAGTGTACGGTCTTGCACCAATGTATCAGGCCTCGTGTTGGAGCTTATGCTCCGGACCATCATGGAAATCCGCGCGCGCCCGAGCTCATTAGCGGCCATGCCTCGAAGGGCTATTCGGGTCATCAGTTCTCGGATGCGCTGGAAAGACCATTTCTCCATCTTTACTTTTTCTCTCGCAGACCTCGGTGGGCAAAGGATCGTAGCGCTTACATGGCGTTTCTCCTTGTCGTGAGCACTTCGTGCTGACTCACGCGGCTTGGGGCGCGGGCCGCAGTGTTCTGACCTCGAAGTTGCGACCGCCATGGAGAACGCCCCAGGCGATGCGAGCGATTTTGTTGGCAAGAGCAATTGCCAGCTTGAACCGATTGAGCCGTTGGGCTGCAGCCTCGATCCAGGACTTGAGGCCATGCTTCTCCCAACTCTGCGGGCGCAGCAGAACGGCGCGGGCTGCCTGGACGAACAGCATCCGCAAGTAGCGATTGCCGCGCTTGGAGATGGGCCCGAGGACCGTGCGCCCGCCCGTCGACATCTGTCGCGGTACGAGACCGAGCCAAGCCCCGAAATCTCTGCCCGTGGAGAACACGTCGCCAGTGCCGATTGCGGCGACTGTTGCGGTCGAAATGATCGGGCCGATGCCCGGCACCGTCATGAGGCGCTTGGCTCCGTCATCCGCCTCGGACAACGTCTCGATCTCGTTAGACACGGTCTCGATGCGCCCATCGAGATAGCGCCAGTCCGTGCAGAGGTCCTCGAGCATGTGGATCATGCGGGGCGACAGCTTGTCCGCCATGGCGAGGACAATGGGCATCTCAGTACGCAGCGCGCGCAGCCTCTGGCGCACCGCAATGCCGCGCTCGAGCAGGAAGGCACGGATCTGGTTGATCACACTGGTGCGCTGACAAACAAGCCGCTCACGGATGCGATGCAGACCCTGAAGATCGAGTTGTTCAACCGTTTTGATGGCGACAAACTTCATGGTGGGACGCAGCACGGCCTCGGCGATCGCTTCCGCGTCGCGGAAGTCATTCTTCGGACCTTTCGAATAGGGGCGGACATATCGGGCAGGCATCAGCCGTGCGTCGTGGCCGAGCGCCTTGAGTTGCCGGCTCAGGTGATGTGCTCCGACGCACGCCTCCATGCCGATGAGGCAAGGCCGCATATTGGCGAGGCGCTCTTCGACTTGGCCGCGCGACAGCTTCCGCCGCAGAACAATCGCGCCTTTCCTGTCGAGGCCAATTAGGTGGAACGTGTTCTTGCCGATGTCGATGCCGAGTGTTGCAACGGCTTCAAGGCGATTGGTTTTGCGTGGCATGGGATGCTCCTGATTCTAGCAGCCCCTAGACCAGCTTTGCGGCTGGCTGGGGCGGGAGCACGGCGGGTCCATCCCATTAGCGGACATGAGCGGGTCGCTTTTGCTGCGACGCACACCTTGACCTGCTATAGTTTGTGATCCTTGGCCTTGGGGTACGTCCATGAGGCGACGCGAGTTCATCACGGCGCTTGGTGGCGCGGCTGTCGCGTGGCCGCTCGCGGCGCGCGCGCAGCAGACGGATCGAGTGCGCCGTGTGGGCGTGCTCACCAACCTCGCGGAGACCGACCCGGAGGCGCGAGCGCGGATGGAGGCATTCCAGCAGGGATTGCAACACCTGGGGTGGAGTGTTGGACAGAACCTGCAAATCGACACTCGCTCGACCTTGGGAGACGCCGAGCGCACTCGCAAATACGCAGCGGAGCTGGTCGCGCTGTCGCCAGATGTAATTCTGGCCATTGGCACGGAAACAACAGCAGCCTTGCAACACGTCACCCGCACCGTACCAATCATCTTCGTGTTAGTCCCCGATCCGGTTGGCGCAGGTATTGTCGATAGCCTGTCGCATCCTGGCGGCAATGCCACCGGCTTTACCCCTTCCGAGTATGCCATCGGCGGCAAAATGCTGGAGATGCTAAAAGAGATAGCACCGCGCGTGAAGCGAGCGGGGATCATCCGGGATGCAGCCTCTCCGTCGGGGCCTGCTCAGTTCGCGGCAATCCAAGCTGTCGCCCCGTTCGTTGGCGTAGAAGTAAGCCCTATTGGCATCCGCGATGCAGGCGACATTGATCAGGCCATTGCAGCATTCGCGCGTTCGTCCAGTGACGGCATCATCGTGACTGGTAGCGCATAGGCGGCCGTCCATCACAAGCTGATCGTCGCGCTCGCCGCCCGTCACAATCTTCCTGCTGTCTACAACCAGCGGTTTTTCCCGAAAGCGGCCGATCAGGCATCGCTATTCGATGGCGAGTTCGCCTCGCCGATCGATATCACGTCGACGATTCAGGAACGGGAGAGATGACATGGCAAAGAAGCGATCTAAACGCGCGTCGAAGACGTCGGCTCCGAGAAGCAAGCGCAAAGGCAAGGCAGGCGCGGCAGTCCCCCGCAGGGCACAGCCGAAGGGCGTGGTCAACGCTTGGGAGGACGA
>DATEME010000253.1:0-7795 GCA_035275865.1 Candidatus Acidiferrales bacterium
CTGCGAGAAAAGGCGCGCTGGCCAACATTCCACCTCGATGCAATCGCAGCGACCCGATCTGCTTCAGCCCATATCTGTATCGAACCCGCAACTTGGTCGAGCGGTTCTTCAACAGGATCAAACACTGTCGCCGGGTCGCAACGCGCTACGACAAGCTGGCGGCGAACTACCTCGCTTTCGTTCAGCTTGCGTCGATCAGGCTATGGCTACGGGTTAATGAGTCCACGTCCTAGTCAAATTATAGCACGTGTGCGTAAGTAGGCTAGGCAACAGCACGCCACACCGAGCACCTGTGGACCTCCCAGGCACCTTTTCCTTCCGCTGGCCTCACCATTCCACCCACACTGCTCGCGCTCGCCGATGCCGCGAGCTCATCACGCTTGTTGGCGGTGCGACTGCAGCATCGGTCGTCCGGCCGCGGCGCTCAGTTCTTTTCTCATTAAGCCGTTGCATCTAGCCGTCGCCTGGGTGTCAAGAGTCGATATAAAAAAGACCCGGCGAAGCCGGGTGCCGCATACTCCGTTGTCTTTGGGCCCCTTGCTAGTTTGGCTCGCTGCAGGGGTGGAGCACGGCCGGACACAGTCCTGCATCGATTCTGCCCTCGCCGCACCGGTTTACACCGCGCAAGCTGCCGGGCTGCCAGACGGTTGCACACTGTGGTACTATCGCGGCTCCGATCCGTCGGGCTTGCATAAAGTGGGAGGTTGCGATGCGAAGATGCTCGATCGCGCTTGCGCTCTTTGCTGCCGCCATATCTACGGTGCTCGACCGGTCTGCGCTGGCGCAGGAGAAGCTGACGGTTTGGTGGACCAAGGGCTTCTACAAATCGGAGGATGACGCGCTGCTCGCGGCGGTGAAGAAGTTCGAGCAGCAAAGCGGGGTGAGCGTCGATCTTTCCCAATATCCCGTGCAGGACATGATCCCGAAGACCGTGGCCGCGCTCGATGCCGGCACTCCTCCCGACGTAGGCTTCGCCGACGTGTACGATTTCCAGGTCACCGGCAAATGGGCTTATGAAGGCAAGCTCGGAGATCTGTCGGACGTGCTCGTGCCGATCAAGGACAAGTTCGCGCCCAACACGATCGAGACAACCTATCTGCTCAACGACAAGGCCAAGAAGCGCGCTTATTACGCCTTTCCGCTCAAGCAACAAACCATGCACATTCAATATTGGATCGACATGCTGGCGACGGCGGGGTTCAAGGAAACCGACGTACCGACGACCTGGAAGGAGTATTGGGCGTTCTGGTGCGACAGCGTGCAGCCTGCTTACCGCAGGAAGACCGGCACGCGCGCGTACGGCATCGGCCAGCCGATGGGGGTAGACTCCAGCGATTCGTACTACTCATTTCTCACTTTCGTCGATGCCTACAACGTCCGGCTGGTCGGCGATGACGGCAAGCTTCTCCTCGATGCTCCCAACGTCAAGCCGGGCCTGACCGGAGCGCTGCGCGACTACACCAGCATTTACACGAAGGGATGCACGCCGCCCTCCTCCACCAGTTGGAAGGATCCGGACAACAACGTGGCCTTCCACAACAAGACGACGGTGATGACACACAACGCCACCATCTCGATCGTGGCGAAATGGCTCGACGACGCCAACAACGAGTCGCTCCCGGCGGAGCAGCGCGCCCAGGCCAGGAAGAATTATGCTGAAGCGATCCGCACCGCCGGATTCCCGAAGAAGCCCGACGGCACCCCAATGGTTTACCGCGCCGCGATCAAGACGGCGGTGGTGTTCGACCAGGCGCGAAACAAGCCGCGCGCCAAGGAATTCGTGCGCTTCCTGCTGCAAGAGGAGAATCTCACTCCTTATGTTGAGGGTGCGCTCGGGCGCTGGTTCCCGGTGATGACAGCGGCACAGGAGCGTCCGTTCTGGCAGGAGGATCCGCATCGCAAGGCGGTCTATGACCAATTCAAGGCCGGCACCGTGACTTTCGAATTCACCAAGAACTACAAGTTCACCATTCTCAACAACGAGAACGTCTGGGCCAAAGCCATGAACCGGGTAGTGAACGAGAAGGTGCCGGTAGAAACCGCGGTGGACGAGCTGCTTGCCCGCATCAAGACGGTCGTGGAGTGATGAAAGGCGCGGGGAGGCGGCGAGCCGGCGGCGAATTCGATGACAACTCTCGCTCTTCGGCAATCGGCCAGAAAGCCGACGGCGCGACTGTCCGCGCGGCAGGCCTGGGGCTTCATCCTGCTCTCGCCCTATCTCCTGGTATTCCTTGTCTTCGTCGCCTACCCCGTTGTTTACGGCTTCTGGGTCGCGCGCAATCCACAGAGCTATGTCAATCTGTTCCACGATCCGATCTTTCCGCGCTCGGTCGTCAACACGCTCGCCTTCCTCGTCCTCGGCATCAATCTGAAGATGATGGTTGCGCTCCTGCTCTCTGGCTTCTTCGTGCAAGCGCGGCTGTGGATCCGGTGGCTGTCGCTGTTGTTCATTTTGCCCTGGGCAGTGCCGTCGATTCCTACGATCCTGTCAGTTCGCTTCATGCTCAATCCGGAGTGGGGCATCATCAACCAGACAATCTTCCGCCTCACCGGGGAGGACGGACCAAACTGGCTCAATGATCCGACGCTGGCGCTGATGCTGGCGATTCTGGTCCATATCTGGAAATCCCTCCCGTTCTGGACGTTGATCCTGATTGCCGGCCGCCTGGCAATCCCGACCGAGCTCTACGAGGCCGCTGCCGTTGACGGCGCGACGAAGCTACAGCAATTCCGCTACATCACCTGGCCGTCGATGCAGGCGCTATATCTTACCTGCACGATCATCTCCATGATCTGGACCCTGGGCGATTTCAACAGCGTGTACCTGCTGACCGGCGGCGGGCCGGCCGACCTCACCCACGTTCTGGCCACGCTGGGTATAAGGTATCTGCGCCTCGATGCGGTCGACCTCTCAATGGCCGCTATCATTTGCGCACTGCCGCTGGTGCTGCCGCTCGTCTTCATCATGATGAAACGGCTGTCACGATGAAGCCTCCATCGATCCGCTCGGTTGCAACGGAAGCCAAGCTGCTGCTGATCGGCGTCCCGCTGTTCGTCTGGACTATGCTGCCGATCTACCATCTCTTTCTGTTTGCGATTTCGCCGAAGGATTCGGCCTTCGCCGGCAACCTGTGGCCTACGCAGCCGACGTTGCACAATTTCGCTGTCGTGTTCGGCGAACAGCACTATTATCTCAGTCATTTCTGGCGCCAGCTCTTCAACTCTCTGCTGATTGCGGTTTCTGCCGGCGCCATTACCCTGCTGATTGCCGCCGCAGCGGCCTTCGCCATCAGCCGGCTGAAGGCCCGCGGCGGCCGCCTCGTGATGAACCTCGCATTGTTCACCTATTTCATTCCCGCCGCGTTCCTAGCCGTGCCGATGTATCGGACCATGGGACTCTATCAGTTGCTCAACAGCAAATGGGCACTGGTCTGGGCCATGGTGGCGATTGCCGCACCCTACGCCATCTGGGTCCTCAAGCAGGCCTCCGACAAGCTCCCCTACGAGCTCGACGAGGCAGCGCTTATCGACGGCGCAACGCCGCTGCAGTTGTTTCGGTTTGTGTACCTGCCCCTGATCGCGCCTTCTCTGGTCGCGGTCGGCACGTATGCGCTCCTGCTCGCGTGGAACGAGTATCTCTATGCGTTTCTGTTGCTTTCCAAAGATACCGAGGTGACCCTCGCGGTGGGACTGGGCAATTTTCTCGCTGCCGACGATTCGCCCTGGGAATTGTTGATGGCGACCGGTCTGATTTATGCGCTGCCTCCGGCGGCGATCTATTACGCATTCAAACGCTACATGGTTTCAGGACTGACCGCCGGCGCGGTGAAGGGTTGATTCCCGACTGCGTGGACCATCGCGTTGCGCGCACCGGCGCCGGCATCGGCGCCGAGATCGATCTCATGGCGTTCTTCATCAGCCGGTATTTCGGGCTTAAGGCCTACGGCAAGATCTACGGCCTGATGCGCCTTCGAGAGGTTCCACTCCTATTCACAGTTCTTCATGGTCTATGAGGTTGAAAGCGACCCGCAAGATAGCCAACCGCCCCGTATGCGGGTTACATGGACTGTGCTTGAGACTGCCAAGGACGCTGGCGACGAAATGGTAAATTGTCGTTAGCTGCATCGGTCGCGCGATTTTAAGCTCATCGTGCGCGCGCCGTCGACGCCGAAGTCATAGCCAAGTGACGGCCCTTGCCAAAACACCCTGAGGTCACCGGCGTTCTTGGTGTAGAGGATGCCTTCCCCGTAGCGCAGTCCCGCAACCACCGCGCCGCCGCCTTCAACATCGTCGTGGTCCCGATCCGCACGGGGGTGGGGATACGGCTGGGTGCGAATGTCGGCTATCTCAAATTGACGCCGACCGCGACCTGGAACCCGTTCTGAACTGGACATGAACTCGCGGCGGTTCACTTGATCACCTCGTCGGCGCGCTGTTGGAGAAACCAAGGGACGTCGAGGCCGAGCGCCTTGGCAGTCTTGAGGTTAAGTACCAGCTCGTACTTGACTGGGGCCTGGACGGGAAGCTCGTTTCGACTTAGCTCGTGGAGGGTTCAATTCTTCCGCGCCTGCCAGGCCGGGCCGGCGTCTTCCCACTGATTGTCTGTCAATTGCTCTACCTGCGTTCCGTCGTTCCGCATCACAAACAGCTCGCCATATGGTTGCGGCGCGAACGTGTATGGCGCTTCATCCTTGAAGCCCATCCGCGTGCTGGAGAACAGAATCTTCTCTCCATCCGGCGACCATGCCAGATGTGCATCGTTACCCTTGGAGTTCGTCAGCCTGCGCAGGTCCGTCCCATCCGGCCGGATAGTGAATACTTCGAAATTATCGCCATCCAGTCGGCGAACGAATGCGATCAAGTCTCCCCTCGGCGACCAGACTGGGAAATTGTCATACTCTGCCGTGAGTGGGATCACGGTGCGGTCTTTCAGGTTCATGATGCGCAGACCGTCGCCCTCCGGCCCCACAGTCCGGTAAACGATCCGCTCGCCGTCCGGCGAGTACGAGGCAAAGCCGTTGTTGTTTGCACCCGATGTGATCTTGCGAAAGCCTGATCCATCGGGGTTAATGGTCGCGATCTGTGCGCCACCGTTAACCGGATCGACCGGCTTTTTCGCTCCGACGGCAAAATCGAGAAACGAGGCGAACTTTCCAATTCCGAAGATGACCGCATCGCCAAGCGGAGACCACTGCGGCGCGATGATGAGTTCGTCTTTGCTCTCCAAGAGTGGCTTCGGCGGGCCGTCACCCGCGCCCAGCATGAGGGTGGTATCGCGGCGGTTCGGCGCGATCGCAGTCGCGACGTAACGCTCGCCGCTGCGATCGTAGGCGGGCAGGATTCCGGTGCTGAACAGTTCGTACTGGGGATTCTTGCTCCATAGCTTCCGGGGCGCGCCCGGTGGGGGCGAAGTCTCTCTGCCGTACACCACCCTCTTGCCGTCAGGCGACCACGCGGGCCAGCGCGCGTCTCCAGCGGGCCCGGGCTTGCCGGTTGCATAAAACACGCCCTGCGCCTGCTTGTCGGCACGGAGGAACGCGACCTCGCCCGAAGGCAAAACCGATGGGAACATCTTGACGCCTGGGCCGGCGCTGACCGCCTTTGCCTCGCCAGTGGCAATATTGATGCGAGTCAGCGTGGTCTCGCCAACCTCCGGCAGCCCACCCCTTCTCAGCGCGACGCGGAAGGTCCAGGTATCCTCGGCGGGCATACAATAGACGATGACGTTCGTGCTGTCGCCCGACCACTTCGGGCTGCCGCAAAAGTCGCCGTGGCTCAACCGCTTCAATCCGCTGCCATCAGGCCGGACGAGATAAATATCGACGAAGTGCAGGTGCTCCCATCGTCCTTTCGCAAACTCCATTGAACTTGCGCGGTCGGACGAGAACGCGATCCACTGCCCATCGGGAGACCACGCCGGCCGGAAATCGCCACCCGCTCCCGAGGTGAGCGGCGTCGCGTCCCGGGTCTTCAAGTCAAGGATCCAGAGATTTGCCCGTCCGTCAGCCCGTGTCGTCACAAAGGCGAGCCGATGGCCATCCGGCGAGAACGCGGCCTGGTCATCGTAAGCCGGGTCGCTGGTCAGCTGCTCCAACCCACTGCCGTCCGGGCGCATGCGGTAGAGGTCTGCGGAGCCGTTGCGCTCAGAGGTGAACACGATCCACTGGCCGTCAGGTGACCAGACGGGATTGTAATCGAGGTATCCTTCGGTCAGCTTCTGCTCGCCGCTTCCGTCCGCGTTCGAAACAAAGAGGCTCGACTGCGACGGACCTAGGCGCGTCATCAGAATCCGCTCTGCCGCCGTGCAGCCCAACGTTGTGGCAAATACGAGGAGTGCGGAAAGAATTACTTTCAAGGAAGACTCCCAGTCCACAATCAGAATGCCATCTTTACCACCCTGCGCCGTGTGACGAAATGTCCGGTCGCTAGCGTGACATCCTGCCGCCGCAAGCGGCAGCATCACCTTGCGCCACCTGTAGGCGAGTTCCGGGAAGCCATGCAGCAGCACCGCGGGCCGGCCGGGAACTTCGACAGCTTACCCGCCTGCTGCGCGCGCGCCGCGAGCGGCCACGCCACCGCCGCGCCGCCGAGCAGCGATATGAACGCGCGACGTTTCATTCGATTACCTCGTCGGCGATGGCGAGCAGCTTTGGCGAGATTTCGAGGCCGAGCGCCTTGGCGGTAGTCAGGTTGATGACGAGATCGAACTTGGTCGGCTGCTCGACCGGGATCTCGCCCGGCTTTGCCCCGCGCAGAATCTTGTCGACATACTCGGCCGAGCGCCTCCACAGTTCTGCGAAGTTCGGTCCATAGGACATCAACCCTCCCACTTCGACGAAATCCCGCTCACCGTGCATCGTCGGCAGTCGCGCGACGAGCGCCAAGGTGTTGATGCGAATCCGGTTACTGATCAAGACGGTGTCCAAACAGACATAAAGGGCATCCGCGCGGCCCTTGAGCGCGTCGAAGGCGGGCGCGATATCCTCGGCTCTCCGGATTTCTGGTGTGGCAACTTCGAGGCCGAGCCTGCTGGCCGCTGCCTGAACCTCGCGCATTTCCAGCACGGTGAAGGGATTGCCGACATTGCCTATGATCACCAAACGGCGGAGACCAAGGACAACCTCCCGCAAAAGTTCGAGGCGCTTGCCAGCAACATCGGTCTGCTGGAGTGATAGGCCGGTGACGTTACCGGCCGGTCGCGCCAGACTGGCAACGAGGCCGTTGTCAACCGGGTCCCCAGCCGCCGCGAACACGATCGGAATGACTGCTGTCGCTTGCTTTGCGGCAAGCACTTGTGGGGTTCCCGACGTTACAATGACGTCGACCTTTAGCCGAATGAACTCGGCCGTGATCTCTTCGGCACGCGCGCTGCGACCCTCCGCCCAGCGATATTCGATCGCGATGGTGCGACCCTCGATCCAGCCGAGATCGCGCAGCCGATGCACAAAAGCAGCAACCCATTGGCTCATGGCTGACGCCGTGCTCGAGCCCAAGAACCCGATGGTCGGCAGTCTGCTCCCCCGCTGCGCGCGCGCCGCGAGCGGCCACGCCGCCGCCGCGCCGCCGACCAGTGTAATGAACTCGCGCCGCTTCACTCGATGACCTCGTCGGCAATCGCCAGCAGGCCCGGCGGGAATGTGAGACCAAGCGCCTGGGCGGTCTTAAGATTGATCGTCAGTTCGAATTTGGTCGGCTGCAACACCGGCAAGTCAGCTGGCCTTTCGCCTCGGAGAATGCGTCCGGTATACATACCGATTTGGCGAAAAGCATCGAGCGGATCGATCCCATAGCTAAT
>DATEME010000254.1:0-1378 GCA_035275865.1 Candidatus Acidiferrales bacterium
TCGTTGCAAAAGGAAGTCCGGCCGGAACGGTGCGCTGATTAAACAACACGAGGCTCTGGATGTGCGCCGCCTCCGCCTTCGCCTGCGCCACTTGCGCTCGGAACAGGCTGTCGGCCTGAAATCGCTTGTGGTACGACTCGCCAAGGCACGTCGCCGCAGCCGCGAGAAAAACTGTCCAAAAGGCGATTCTGAGCCAGATCAAAATTCCCCCCAGGCGACAACTGCTCGCGGCAGAATAGCGCAGCACAAAGCGAATGCAAAAGCGAAAAGTGCTATTGTTCGTCCGTTTGTTCCTCAGAAAGTTAACAAGAATGCGGGAACGCAACCAAGGAATGCATCGGCCCTGACGCTGAAGGCACTTCTTATCGTGCGAAGCGGCCGGTCCTTTTCACCTTGGCCGCGCCTGCCTGCGTAAGGCGGCTCTCCAAATCGGCTAACGCGCCTTCCGGGGGATCAAGCACGCCGATGAGCAGCATGCCGTTGGATACTTCCGCGTCATATACCTTCCCCTTGCGCCAGTTCGGCAGGCCTGTAGTCACCAGCAGCGTGATCACTGTCGTCACAATTGCGGAGAGCATCGTCAACTCGTACGTTACGATTCCCGTCGGCCACGGCGCCACCAGCGGCATCCCCCCAGTGATCAGCGGGAAGGGATACGCGGTTTGTACAAATCGCGCCAGCAAAAATCCCAGTGTGCCGCCCACAATTCCCCCGCACGCCGCGATCCGATACATATTCGTCCTCATCGGAGTGACATGCATGAAACCGTATTCTTCAAACGGCTCCGCGGCCATCACGACAATTCTCGCCGGTGCCACGCCGGCGTCGCGCAACGCATTCGCGCCGCGCTGTGCGGCCGCGGCCGTTGGAAATAACCCGTAAATGCTGTCGGGCGATGCCATCAGTCGGCTCCTGCCTCGCTTTGCTGCTCGAGCTGGTCCGCGAGGCGCGTCTGCCCATTCGCAAATGGAGCGAACTCCTCAGTTGCCTCCGGATGCTGGCCCGCTTTCAGCTCCCATACCGAAATGATCGGGATAAATTTCGAAAAGAGCATGTACAGCATCACCATCGCGGCAAACGTTCCGATGGTGATCAATATCTCCACCCACGACGGACGGTACGGCGCCGTCGCCCATGCATACGGCAGGTATTTCCGCGAGAGCGAGGGCACGATAATCAGAAACCGCTCCAGCCACATGCCGACCACAACTCCGATGGACGCAATCACGCAGCCCGTAATCGTCCGCAGCTTCTTGATCGCAAGAATCGGAAACGGTATCAGGAAGTTGCAAGTCACCATCGTCCAAAAGAGCGGCGAAAAGGAGCCGCGTTGCGTCAGCCAGAAGACAGTCATCTCGGCAGGCTCATTCCCGTACCA
>DATEME010000255.1:0-5000 GCA_035275865.1 Candidatus Acidiferrales bacterium
CTGGTGACGCGGATCGAGGCTGATCAGCGGCTCGTCCAGCAGCAGCAATTGCGGATTGCCGATCAAGGCCTGCGCCAGCAGCAGCCGCTGTCGCTCGCCGCCCGAAATCTCGGCCAGCGGCCGACGCGCCAGCGCCCGCGCACCGACCCGGTCCAGCGCGCGCTCGATTTCGTGCTGGCCTGCCCTGCCCGTCAGCGGAAGGCCGAGGCGATGCCCATTGATGACGCTGGCGATGAAATCCCGTCCACGTAGGCGGGCCATCGCCACCGTGCCGTGGATTTGTGGCACGTAGCCGATCGCCGGATTGCCGCGTGTCGCCGGGCGACCAAGGATCTGGATCGCTCCTCGGCTGGCCGGTACCAGACCAAGCAGCGCCCGCATCAACGTGGTCTTGCCGGCGCCGTTCGGCCCGAGCACGCCGACGAACTCGCCAGCCGCGATATCCAGGGTGATGGTGTCGAGAACGACGCGGTCGCCTAGCGTCAGCCGGACGTCACGCAGCGCGATTGCAGTCATCAATTCCTACCTTGGCAGCGCCCGGTCGACCGCATCAAGCTCGCTCGTCATCCATTGCTGATAGGTCTTGCCAGGCGGCTCGGTCTCGGCCGCACCAACGACCGGAATATGCGAGGCCTTGGCCAGTTTCATCATCCGGTCGGCAATCGGGTCCGACGCCTGGCTGTTGTAGACCAGCAACTTCACCTGATGGGTCTTGAGATCGCTTTCGAAAGCCGCCACGTCCGAAGCGCTGGGCTCGGTGTTGTTCATGACCGCCAGCTGGAAGGACTGATTCCTGACCTGCAGGCCGAGCGCCTCGAACATGTAGCCGAAGACCGGCTCCGTCGCCGTCACCGGCGTGCCCGCCAGGCGTTCATGAAGGGCGGCAATCTTTACCTGGATTGGCTTCATCGATTGCTGAAAGCGGACCAGGCGACCCTGATAATCCGTCCGCCGCGCCGGATCGGCGGCGCTCAGATCGTCCGCCAAAACCTTGGCCAGCGTCAGCATGGCGTTCGGATCGTACCAGATGTGCGGATTGTCACCTGTCTTCTTGCCGACGAGCTCCGCCACGACAATAACGGTGCGATCCGTGCTGCGGGTGGCGCCCAGCAGTTTCGCCATCCACGGATCGTAGTCGATGCCGCTATAGATCACGATACGCGCCACCGAGATCGCGCGCGCAACCGAGGGGCTGGCTTCGAACAGGTGCGGGTCCTGGTCGGGATTGCTGAGGATGCTCGTCACCTTGACGTCAGCGCCGCCGATCTGCTGCGCGACATCGCCGTAGAAATTCTCTGCCGCCACGACTGGGATCGGACCTGCGGCGAGCGTCGGCGCGCGGAAGCCCAACAAGCCGGCCATCACAGCCAGGACGAACAAGCGTTTCATGTGATTGCCCCCGCCAACGATGGGCGGTAAACCCGTCCGTTGAATTGATACGATATAACGTATCAACCGATCGCGTCCAGCATGATGCTATAATATACGGTCTTCGGCCATGATTCGGGTCGCCGCGGCGGCGCGTCAGGTCGTCAGGTCAAAAACGAGTGGACGATCTCGACCAGTTCTTCGGCCGCCTGGGCACGGGGATCGTCGCGCGACGCCTTGGGATCGACCAGATGCTCGAGGATATGGTCCTCAATCACCTCGGCGATGAACCCATCCAGTGCGCCGCGGCATGCGGTCGCCTGCTGCAGAATGGCGGCGCAATTCGCGTCCTCCTGAATTCGCCGTTCGACCGATTCGAGCTGGCCCCGGATCCGTCGCAGCCGCATGAGCAGCTTCTGCTTCTCTTTATCCTCGGTGGTATGGGTCATTTTGCGCTTGATCCTATCCTCCAGGGGAGTATATACGCCTTATGCATCGAATGTCGATTCTGTCGATCTCGATGCATCGTGCAACCAGTCGCAAGGCTCTGATGAACCCGCGATCTAGCAACACCCCGACCGGCGATCATAGTCGAAGCGCGACGATGATTTCGGCCGGGTTCATTGCCCGGGAGATTCAAGAGGCCGCGAAGACGCGCTCGATTTAGAACGCCCTTCGGCCCTCGCCTCTTCCGGGTCGGTGCAACCGATCTGAGAAGAAGGAGGCGCGGATATGACCGCCGCAATCCTCGAAATCCGCCGCGACATCCGGCCGACTGCCGTTCGGCCGAACGACGACGTCACTCCGATCCGCGTACGCCCGGCCATCATCGGCCGGTCGGCGAACGTCAAAGGCCACCTCATCTGCCGCTGGCGCCGCGACGCCAATGGGCGGTTGGCGTGCGCTTGGGAGCCGGACATAGGTCTGCGCCTTGAGCGCCTGTTTACCGCCAACGCGAACCGTCGACGCCTGCCGAAATTCGGTGGACGCGTCCGCAGAACCGCCTAACCGCGGCCTGCCAACACCTTATGGCCGGAGACTTCCGATGTCCGTCGAAACCGAAACCTTCTCGCCCGCGATCGCAGCGCCCGTCGTCTATAACGAAGGGCTCGAGCACCGCATCCACGACCGGCTGCGGATCGAGCGTCTGCGCACTGGCAAGCGCAGCTTCCTCAATCGCGTTGCTCTCGGCTTCGCTCTGATCGGCCCCGGCCTGCTGGTCATGCTCGGCGACAACGACGCCGGCGGCGTCATCACTTATGCCCAGACTGGCGCCACCTATGGCCTCAGCCTGTTCATTCCGCTGATGATCCCGCTCGGCTTCATCGCCTACCTGGTCCAGGAAATGACCATTCGGCTCGGCGCCGTCACGCGCCGCGGCCATGCCGAGATGATCTGGAAGCGCTATGGCAAATTCTGGGGTGCGTTCTCGCTGATCGACCTGGTCGCGGCGAATATCCTGACATTGATGACCGAGTTCATCGGCGTACGCGTCGCCAGCGAGATCTTCCATGTGTCCTATCTGATCACGATCCCACTCGCCTTCGTGCTCGTCACCGGCGTGCTAGTGTTTCTCAAATATTACACCTGGGAACGAGTTTCGCTGTTCATCGCGGCGTTCAATCTGATCTTCGTGCCGCTCGCCCTGTTTTCCCATCCGGATTGGAGCGCCATCGGCCGCACCTTCACCGGCGAAACCGGCTGGGTCGTGCCGGGCGGATTGTTCTCGGCGTCGTTCCTGATGCTGGTGTCGGCCAACATCGGCACGACCATCGCGCCATGGCAGTTGTTCTTCCAGCAATCGTGCGTCGTCGACAAAGGCCTCTTGGTCAAGGACATCAGGGCAAGCCGGCGCGACCTGATGCTGGGCGTGCTCGGCATGGTGCTGGTGGCGACCGCGATCATCGTGGTTGCCGGCCAATATCTGCATGCTTTGCCGAATGCGTCGTCGCTCGACGACGACACCGTGGTGCACGCCATCGGCGCCGAGCTCGGTCAGGGCGCCATGATCGTCTTCGCGCTAGGATTGCTTGAAGCAGGCCTCATCGCGGCGATCGTGATCACCGCCAGCACCGCCTGGGCGATCGGCGAAGCGCTCGACGTGCCGCGTTCGGTCAACGTATCGCCGCGGCGGTCACTCTATTTCTATGCGCCCGCGGTCATGGGTACGGCGATCGCAGCCGGAACCCTGATGTTGCCGAACGTGCCGATTGGGTTCCTGAACCTCACCGTTCAGGTGATCGCGACCGTGTTCATGCCGGCGGCGATGCTGTTCCTGCTGATGCTGTTGAACGACCGCGAATTGCTCGGCGAGCACGTGAATTCGCCGCTGCGTAACGCCTTGTCGATCGGCGTCATGATTCTGCTGATCGTTTGTAACGGTCTCTACGGTATCTCAACCGTCTTCCCCAATGCACTCTGAGCGAGGCATGTCATGACCCGTAATCAATCCGATCTCGACGCCATCGCCGTGCGCGAAGGCTGGCACGTGCCGCCGCCCGAAGTGACGCGCGTTGTCCTTCGGCCTTGGCAACAGGCCGTGTTTTGGGGCTTGCGTCTCTACATCGTCGCGATGCTGGCGGTGATGGCGGTCGGCTTCGCCCAAGTGGCCGTCGGAAAATAACCGGCGAGCGATGCTTGTGATCACGATGGATCGTTGGCGTTGCTCCCTTTGGATCGGCGCCGCCGCGCTCCTCGTCTGCGCGCTACCGGCGGCCGCTCAAACCGCGGCGGACGATCAAGCGTCGACGCCGGCACCAACGGGGCTATGGGAGCGCTCCAACCTGCTTGGCGATATCGGCGGCTTGCGGCCCGCGCTGCAGAGTGTCGGCATCACCTTCAACCTGCAGGAAATCAGCGAAGTCGTCGGCAATGTGACCGGCGGCGTCCATACCGGTGCCGACTACGACGGTCTGACCACGGCCAGCCTGAGCCTGGACACCGCCAAGGCGTTCCATTGGTCCGGCGGCACCTTCAACGTCAGCGCGTTGCAAATTCACGGCCGCAACCTCAGCACCGATGATCTCGCCACGCTGCAAACCGCCAGCGGCATCGAGGCCAACCGCGCAACCCGTTTGTGGGAACTGTGGTATCAGCAAGCGTTCCTCGGCGGCAAAGCCGACGTCAAGCTCGGCCAGCAGAGCGTCGACCAGGAATTCATCGTCAGCCAATACGCCGGCCTATTCGTCAACACGATGATGGGCTGGCCGATGCTGCCGTCCGCCGATCTCTACGCCGGCGGACCGGCCTATCCGTTGTCGTCGCCTGGCGTGCGCCTGCGCGTTCAGCCGAGCGGTGCTGTGACCGTGCTCGCCGGTGTCTTCGACGACAATCCGCCCGGTGGCCCCTTCAACAATGACTCGCAATTGCGCGGCGCCGAAGCTTCGGGCACGGCATTCAATCTCGGCAACGGCGCGCTGTGGATCGGTGAGCTCCAATATGTCGCCAACGCCGTGCCGGCCAAGGATTGCAGCGACGTCGCTTGCGGCCTCCCCAGCACCTATAAGCTCGGCGGCTGGTACGACAGCGGCAGCTTCCTCGACCAGCGTTTCGACACCAACGGCGCATCGCTGGCAAGCCCGGCGAGCAACGGCCAGGCGCGCCGACATCGCGGCAATTTCAGCCTTTATGGC
>DATEME010000255.1:7500-9397 GCA_035275865.1 Candidatus Acidiferrales bacterium
TTCTTTAAAGGATGGCTGCTTCTAAGCCAACCTCCTGGTTGTCATGGTCTTCCCACATCCTTTCACACTGAGCCACAATTTTGGGACCTTAGCTGGCGGTCTGGGCTGTTTCCCTCTCGGCCACGGACCTTAGCACCCATGGCCTGCCTGCCGATCTCCACTCGCCGGTATTCGGAGTTTGGTTAGATTTGGTAAGGCTCGCGCCCCCCTAGTCCATCCAGTGCTCTACCCCCGGCGGTGAGCGATCGACGCTCTACCTCAATAGATTTCGCGGAGAACCAGCTATTTCCGAGTTTGATTGGCCTTTCACCCCTAGCCACAGGTCATCCCTTACTTTTGCAACAGTAGTGGGTTCGGCCCTCCAGTGGGTGTTACCCCACCTTCAGCCTGCCCATGGCTAGATCACCCGGTTTCGGGTCTAATCCCGGCAACTCAATCGCCCTATTAAGACTCGCTTTCGCTGCGCCTACGCCTAGCGGCTTAAGCTTGCTGCCGAGACTAACTCGCTGACCCATTATACAAGAGGTACGCCGTCACCCCATGAAGGGGCTCCGACTGCTTGTAGGCATCCGGTTTCAGGAACTGTTTCACTCCCCTCGTCGGGGTGCTTTTCACCTTTCCCTCACGGTACTGGTGCACTATCGGTCACTGAGGAGTACTTAGGCTTGGAGGGTGGTCCCCCCATGTTCAGGCAGGATTGCACGTGTCCCGCCCTACTCGAGGACCGCGAGCTTTGTTTCGCATACGGGGCTGTCACCCGCTTCGGCCCGCCTTTCCAGACGGTTCTGCTACGCCACTCACGGCCACTGGCCTGATCCGCTTTCGCTCGCCACTACTAGCGGAGTCTCGTTTGATGTCCTTTCCTCCGGCTACTGAGATGTTTCAGTTCGCCGGGTTTGCTTCCTTCGACTATGGATTCATCGAAAGATAATCCTTGCGGATTGGGTTGCCCCATTCGGAAATCCCGGGATCAACGATCGCTCGCATCTACCCCGGGCTTATCGCAGCGTGCTGCGTCCTTCATCGCCTCTCAGTGCCAAGGCATCCACCAGATGCCCTTCTCTTTGCGCTTGATCGCAAAACCCGTCGCTTGCAGGGCGAAGCCCCGCACGCAACAAATCTCACGTGAAGACACTCTTCATTCTCCCGAAGCCGCCACCGCGCGAACGCGAATGTCCGGCGTTTGCCGCTTCGGATACTCCCTCTTCACCATGTCAAAGACCGGCGCCCGCGACGTAATCGCCGGCGCAAACCGTTGCTTCTCCCGATCCACTGCAGATCGCCCGCCACGCTGATCGCGTGGGGTCCGAATCTGGTGGAGGTGAGCGGGATCGAACCGCTGACCTCCTGCTTGCAAAGCAGGCGCTCTCCCAACTGAGCTACACCCCCGCCTTCCAATGCTGACAGCTGACCGCTGACAGCGAAACTGGTGGGCCAGGGAGGATTTGAACCTCCGACCTCACGCTTATCAAGCGCGCGCTCTAACCAACTGAGCTACTAGCCCAAGCTGTAAGGCGACCCGCTGTCAGCTTTTGGATCGGGGAAGGGATGCGCCGGCGGCGGCGCCGGTTTGACGGATCCGTCGATCCGTCGTTGTGGATGTCGGAAGAAAGTGAGGCGTGAGTGCCCCACGGATCCTTCCGGTCCAGAAAGGAGGTGATCCAGCCGCAGGTTCCCCTACGGCTACCTTGTTACGACTTCACCCCAGTCGCTGACCTTACCGTGGTCGACTGCCTCCTTGCGGTTGGCGCGTCGCCTTCGGGTAAAACCAACTCCCATGGTGTGACGGGCGGTGTGTACAAGGCCCGGGAACGTATTCACCGCGGCGTGCTGATCCGCGATTACTAGCGATTCCAGCTTCATGCCCTCGAGTTGCAGAGGACAATCCGAACTGAGA
>DATEME010000256.1:0-1393 GCA_035275865.1 Candidatus Acidiferrales bacterium
AGGCGCCCACCGAGAAGCGCCCGCAAAATTCGCGGGCAACGGTGGCCGCTACAACTGCAACAGCAAACAGCAACGGCAACGGCAACGGCAACGGCAACGGCAACGGCAAAAGCGCCCGACTGAAAGGCGTGTCGGCCGCTACAGGACCTTCATCGGAGTTTGCCTAAAAGCCTCGGGTCGGGAATGCGCCGACCCGAGCTACAAATTCTGACGTCAACTGCAAAAAGCGCCCGCAAGATTTGCGGGCAACGGTGGCCGCTGCGCAACCGTGCACTGCGGCCGCTCCTTCTTAAGACGCCTCGAGTGCTCGCGCGATGGCGAGAGAAATCCGGCTCCAGCGTTCGGTTTCGGCTCCGAGTTGGCGGCGGCCGGCTTTCGTGAGCTTGTAATATTTGGCGCGGCGATTGTTGTCCGACTCGCCCCAACTGGAGACGAGCCAGCCTGCCTCCTCCATGCGGTGCAGCGCGGGGAAGAGCGAGCCGGGCTTTACCTGGAACGTCCCCTTTGTGATTTGCTCGATGCGGCGGGAAATGCCGAGACCGTGCATTTCCTCAAGGGCGAGGGCTTTCAGGATCATGAGGTCTAGCGTGCCTTGCAGAAGATTCGTTTGTTCAGAGGCCACGATTTCGCTTCTCCTATAGACATTCGATAATGGAGTTCGGCTTGAGAGTACATCTTGCTCATATCGACTGTCAATAGAAGTCGCGGGCCGCGAAGGGCGTCGAGGAACAAAAACCGAAACACGGAATAAAAAAACACACCGAGTGTTGCGTTTTCACCCAGCCTTCTTTTGGCTGTCAGGGTTGCGGAACAGCTGTAAAGAGCGAATCCATTGGAGTGCGCTAACATCGAAGAGAAAGGCTAGAAGCACACAACCAAGAGTGGCTGCAGCTACGAAGGCAAAATCAAAAGCGCCCGACTGAACGGCGAGTCTGCTACAAAACCAGCGAGAGGAGTTTTCGGAGTGAGGAATGGCTGAGGAGAGTGCGCGGAATCCGGCGGCGGTGAACCCGGCGGGGATAAATCCTTGGATCATCGCGATTGCGGTGATGCTCAGCACGTTTATGGAAGTGCTGGACACGACCGTGGTGAATGTTTCGCTGCCGCATATCGCCGGAAGCCTCTCGGCGACGGTGGACGAGGCGACTTGGACGCTGACGTCTTATCTGGTGTCGAACGCGATTATTTTGCCGCTGACCGGGTGGCTTTCCAATTATTTCGGGCGCAAGCGGATGCTGATGATGTCCGTGGTCGGGTTTACGACGGCTTCGTTCTTGTGCGGGCTGGCGCCGACGCTCTCGTTTCTGATTTTCTTTCGCGTTGTGCAGGGCGCTTGCGGCGGCGGACTGCAGCCGATCTCGCAGGCGATTTTGCTCGAGTCGTTTCCGCCGCA
>DATEME010000257.1:0-2441 GCA_035275865.1 Candidatus Acidiferrales bacterium
TGCGGGCTGATCATTGATCCCGCGCTCCTGGCCCAGATCCAGGCAGCTTGCCGGCACCGGGAAGCCGAATTCGCAGCCGCCGGAGCACCGCTACCGCTGCCACCTACTCCAGCTACGCTCTCCGAGGCCGAGTGCTTCGCCGCGGCTGTTGCAACAATGCCAGCAAACGTGCGGCGATTCTTCCAAGCTGAGGATCCGGCCGTTTCGCCGCGCCAATCGGAGAGTGCCCAGGACCGGCTAGAGCGCGAAACGCGCGCTAGCTTCGGGGGCTGGTGCGGCGGCTAGCTTTCTCGCCATTCCACGGGAAGCTTAGGGGTCATTAGCATCTCATGCCGAAAGTTACTCGCTCCGCCGGCCTATGAACAAAGCTGAGATTATCTGTACGTTGCTCATTGTCGTCGCGGCGTTGGCAGTGTTGGCGAAGAAACTCGCGTTGCCTTACCCGGTGTTGTTGGTGATCGGAGGACTTGCGCTAGGGCTTGTCCCTGGCTTGCCAGCGGTGCAACTGGAGCCGGACATGGTGTTTCTATTTTTGTTGCCCCCGTTGATCTATCCGGCGGCGGTCTTTACTTCCTGGCGAGATTTTCGCGCGGACCTGACTCCCATCTTGCTGCTCGCGATCGGGCTTGTTTTGTTCACCACGGCTTTCGTGGCCGTTGTCGCCCACGCGCTGACAGGTTTGCCATGGCCGACTGCGTTTGTGCTCGGCGCAATCATTTCGCCTACGGACGCGGTTGCAGCAACCGCGATCGCGGACCGTCTGCGTGTGCCGCGAAGAATCGTCGCCATTTTGGAAGGCGAGAGTCTGGTCAACGACGCAACGGCGCTTGTCGCTTACCGTTTCGCTATTGCGGCGATGATGAGCGGAAGTTTTTCGCTTTCCGAAGCGGGGGTGCGCTTTGTCTTAGTCGCACTGGGCGGCACGGGGATTGGGTTGGCTGTCGGTTGGCTCGCTGCCAGTCTCCAGCGCCGTCTTGACGATCCACCCGTTCAAGTCACAATCTCGCTGCTCACGCCGTTTGCTGCTTACATTCCTGCCGAGCGCTTGCAGGTCTCCGGCGTATTGGCAGTAGTCGCTTCCGGGCTGTTTCTCGGCTGGCGCGCGCCACAAATGCTCAGCTCTCGGGCCCGGCTCAACGTATACGTGTTTTGGGAGATGACGGTATTCCTGTTGAACGGCCTGGTCTTCGTTCTGATCGGCCTGCAACTGCCGCGCATTCTTCATACACTCTCGGGTCACTCTCTGAAACAGCTTGTCTGGCACGGCGTGCTGATAAGCTGCGCCGTCATTGTTGTGCGCATTGTCTGGGTTTTTGCGTCGACTTACCTGCTGCGTTTGACGAGTGCTTCGTTCCGCAAAAGAGACCCGTATCCGGTGTGGCAGAACGTGGCGATCGTTGCCTGGACAGGGATGCGCGGCGTTGTGTCGCTCGCAGCTGCGCTCGCGGTGCCGCTCACGCTTTCGGACGGCAGCCCCTACCCCGGACGCGACTACATTTTGTTCATCACCTTTTGCGTGATTCTTGCGACGCTGGTGCTCCAAGGCCTGACTTTGCCCGTGCTGATCCGCCACCTTGGAGTGGTCGATGATGGACTCGCAAATCTGGAAGAAAGAACGGCGCGGCTGAAAGCGAATGAAGCAGCGCTGGCTTACCTTGCGGAAGTCGATCGCCAATTCCCACCAGACATCGTGGAGCGACTCCGCGCTGAATACGACGACCGCATCCGGCAGTTGGAAGTATGCGCCAGAAGCGGCGAAGATCGCTCTGAAGGGTTGGTCGCGCCCTCCTACCAACGCTTGCAGCAAGACGCGCTCAATGTCGAACGCCGGACGATTATTCGATTACGCGATGAGTATGTCATCAATGATGAAGTTTTGCGCCGCATTCAGAGCGACATTGATCATGCCGAAGCGAGGCTGAATGTCCGTAGAGGAGAATAATAGGCAGGATGGAAATCCGTAAGTCCGAAATCTCGAAAGTTGCGTTGGTGACGGGCGCTAGTTCCGGCATCGGCCGAGCTGCCGCCCTTGAGTTGGCCTGGCGCGGAGCGAAGGTCGTCGCCAGCGCGCGGCGCAAAAGTGAACTAGACACCCTCGTTGCCGAGATCAAAAAGGATGACCTTGAGGCCACCGCGGTCGTCGCGGACATCAATGTCGAGACGAGCGTCAGCGATTTGATCGCCACGGCGGTCAGGATTTATGGCCGTTGGACATCGCATTCAACAATGCGGGCACGGAGGGGCAATTTACGCCCTTCGTCGATCAAACAAACGAAATCTACAACACAATCTTCAACGCAAACGTCCGTGGGGTTTTCTGGTCGATGAAATATGAGGCGAAAACGATGTTGGCTCAAGGCAGCGGCACGATTATCAACAATGCTTCGATGGGCGGGGTTATCGGCTTTCCCAATGCCGCGCTTTACATCGCCAGCAAGCAT
>DATEME010000258.1:0-3699 GCA_035275865.1 Candidatus Acidiferrales bacterium
CTCCCGTTGTCGCGTGAGGTTTGCGGCGTGCGGGTATTACCAGACCAATATAGCCACGCCCGAGCCGAGCGCGATCAAACCAATTAGCGACCAAATCGCATAAGTGAATAGGACGTCCACGGTGGCACTATGCGCCGGATCCGCTGAAATCGCGACCCCCTCTGACGGCCTTTAGGCAACAAACTGCACCTGGCTTGCGCGCACTGCATCCGCACGGTTTCGCTATTTATCGGTTGGCGAGCGCCACGTTAAAGAGATTGTCCCGCAATTTCGTCAGTTCCTGCCGACCTCCCCCTCGAGCAGCCGGGCTTCGGGGACTTCAATGGCGACGGCACGAGCGACATGGTGTTGCGCAACTCAAACACCGGGGCGTTCAGGTCTACACTATCAGCAACAACGCCTTCGTTTCATCGGTGAGCCTCGGGGTGGTTGGCTTGAATTGGCAGGTCGCCATGCTCCGCGTGCGCCCGCACCGCCGGTTCTCCGATTTGCGGGATAGTTCCGCCTGCTCCTGGTGCTGCCGTGGCGTCATCAAGAAAGAGCTGTCAGTCATAATCTCACCAGGTGGCGGCCGCCACGGTGACGCTCCAAATAGACTCGCGATCATAGCATTTGTTTTGTGCTAGGCTCACGGCCAAGCAAAAGCATACCAGGAATGCCGAGGGCACCCTAATGGCAGAAACAAGAATCAACATGGTTGATGCCCTTCGGGGGCAGCAAGATCAACTGAGACGGCTGATTGCGCAGAAGACGTTGATCAGCGCCGCGCCGAAGGCAACTCTTGCTGAGATGGAAGCACAGATTGGCGAGCTAAAACGTTTGCTCGCTCAGCTTGAGAAGGACATTCAGGACCAGTTGAAGCGAGACCCATAATCCTGTCCCAAGGGCGAGCGCCGCCGCGCGACGTGATGGGCAACGCGCTTCATTCCCCTTAGTGACTCGCCTCCGAATAAGCGGTATTGCGGCCTCGCGGGTCGCCTCATAGCCGTGCGCGTCCGGTCCTCATGGTGCCCGAACGCGAATGTCGGTCCACAGCGTTCCTACGGGCGCGGCATTGGCTTTGAAGATAGGTAGCGCTCGTTACTGGCGCTAGCCCAACTTGCGCAGAATCGACACCCTGGGATAGACAAATCAATGGGTTAGCCGAAAAGTCGGCACTACATTTTTGGTGAAGAAGCGTAGATCAGGCGCTGCGCATGAGTGCTGGCAGCTCGTGCTCGGCGAGCCGTATGCGCTTGGGCAAGACGATGCCGAGGCGATCGAGAAGCGCGGCCTGGGCGGCATCGGGCTGGGTGACGCAGCGCAGACGGATGTGCCCGTGTGTTGCGGTCGGCAACACGACGTCATGCGACTGGATGCGGGCGAGCTCTTCGAGCACGGTGCGCGGCGAGTTACCGAGACCGGCGCGCTGCTGCCACATCTCCAGGCACTTCCACTGCACGAAGGCGAGGAAGCACACGAGGATATGGGCTTGCAGGCGGTCGGGTCGCTGATGCCAGATCGGCCGCACGTTCAACTGATCCTTCTGGATACGAAAGGCGGCTTCGGCCTGCGTGAGCTGGATGTAGGCCTTCCACAGCTGTTGGTCGCTCCAGTCGGCGATGTTCGAGCGCAGGAGATAGGCTCCCTCTGCGAGCGCAGCCCAGTCATCGAATGCAGCGTTATGGGTCACGTGGACGCGGAAGCCGGCCGGGCAGCCGTCCGAGGCCAATTCCACGACGAAGCGGGCAGCAGCCCGCTGGTTGCGCTGCAGGATGCGGCCGATCTGCCGGTTCACCAGCGCCGGATCGAGACGCCGCTTTGAACGGGCGACGCGCGCGGCCAGGCGTGCGAGCGCCGTTTCGATCCGCCGGCTGAACCGCTCGTGCATGGCTTGCTCTTTGCTGCGCCGATCGGCCGAGCGGCACAGGATCACGCTCTCGTCGGTTTCGGGATGACGCACAAGCTTGACCTCGACGCCCTCGCGAACCGTGCGCCAGCCGGTCGCGGCAGCGAGTTCGACGCCAAACTTCTTCAGCTCCGACTTCGGCGCCCCGATGATGTAGCGCCGGCCGGTCTCGCGCAGCCAAGTGAGGTTCTCGGCACTGGCCATACCGCGGTCGGTGATCCAGACCCGGCCCAGCATTCCATGCCGCGCCTCCATCGTGGCCACGATTGTCTGCAGCGTGCGCGCGTCGTGGGTGTTGCCCGCGAACACCTCGTAGCCCAAGGGAAAGCCGTCGAAGGTCACCACCAGCGCGATGCACACCTGTTTGCAGTCTGGGCGATGATCCCGGGAGTAGCCGCGCTGCGCCAACGGATTGGCTTCGGCCTGGCCCTCAAAGTAGGTGCTGGTGACGTCGTACAGCAGCACCTCGTTCTGCGCGCAAAACAGTTCGCCACACCGCCGCGACAAATGCGCCTCCAGAGCCGCCTTGTGCGCGAGCAGATGGTCGAGCGCGCGGTAAAGCCGATCCTTGTTGACCTCATCATCGCCGAGCTGCAGCAGGTCGCAAAGCGCCGTGCGGCGATACCAGTCCTCGGCAATGTGCAGCTCGCTCGATGGCTCACAGAACCGCGCCGCCACCAGCACGGCCGCCATCTTCGACCAGGCGATGCGCTCCTTGCCGACCGGCAGCAACCGCTCGCACAACTCCTCAAGGCCCACACCACGCCACAACGCCAGCGCCAGATAGACGTCGCCAAACCGGCGCGAGCGCTCGATCCGAACGCCCTTCAGACGCACCGGAACCGTGACAGTCTCGCTGCCGTCGTCAAACAGCGCCGCTTGCTCCGGGGCGCCGATCAGCCGCCGTGACAGCATCCGCGCTTCAATGCGGCCGCGCTCGTCAAGCTCGCCAAGCTGCGCCACAGTCTGCTGAATGACGCGCCGCCCGACGCGCACACTCCGCACCAGCCGCCAGTAGCGGTGGACCTTCCCATCCTTCTTGCGAATCGTGTGGCGCAGATACATGCGCCATCTGAATCAGCAGCGCCGTCAAAAGAAAATACCCAAGGTCGGCACTACACGCCTCAATCGACCTCCCGCGACCGCCAACCCATTGATCCGACTCGCCCCACCTCACGCAAAATCGCTAAAATGCACCTCCAACTGCGCAAGTTGGGCTAGGCTCGAAAGCACGGCCCTTTACACTTCCGTATACGGCTGTGGGCTGCAATGCCGCTGGGAGAATGCACCCGCCGCCGCCTCGCAGCCTTGCCGCGTTACGGGCTCTTCGTGCCGGATCGCCCCAGTACACAGAGCTGACTGCGTGTGTTTCGTGACGACCAAGCTGACGGACGAAGGGCCCCAGTGGGTGCTGAGCGCTGAGCAGCGCAAGCGTCACTCCCCGCGAGAGCTCTTGGCCCGAGTACAGCGGGGGGCTTTCACAGGCACTTCCGTATCGTTGCTGCATCTCAAGCCTCACAGCTGCTTCAGCGTGTCCTTGTGAGATCACGTTGGCGGGAGACCTGCGAGCAAGCGCTTTTTAGGGTTGGTGCAGATGGGGCTAAACCCTAGGGCGCGTTCGGTAAGCGACGCGCGAAGACGATCCGCTAAACGGCCCGGAGTAGGAAGGCCCGTCCCCTGAAGCAAGATCGTTTACGGATGGATTTAGTAATCGATCAACTCGGTGCCGAACACAAAAGGCTTCCGAGGATGCCGCTGGCTCAAAGGTCGATGACCGCGCCGTCCTCGGCAGCGAGAGTGCCCGCGGCTCT
>DATEME010000259.1:0-18565 GCA_035275865.1 Candidatus Acidiferrales bacterium
CGGGCCGCGCTTTTTCGGTGCGGGCGCAGGCTCAGGCTCGTGGAACTTGATCACCGCCGGGCCAGCCTCGGAAGGATCGGTCGGCGCGAACGACTCTGTAGCCTCGGGCGTATCGAGATTTTCTTCGTCTTCCTCTTCGACTTCGCGAGTCGAGACGCGCTGCTGGATCACGGGCTTGCGGCCGGAGATTTTGTTGGCTTCCACCTTCCGGCGGAGCTTTCTCGATTCGCGATCTTCTTGCCATCTATCGAAACGCGCGCGCAGCTTGCCGACGGTACCGTCATCCGCAAGCGGTTTCTTCATCCATTCGGCCGCAGCAGTAAACGAAAAGCTTGTGGCTAAAAACAGCGCCGCAAGAAGAGTCATGAGCGAAACGAGGTTTGCTCCGACGGGATTGAACGCGCCGCGTAGTCCTTCAGCGAGCACCGTGCCAAGCAAACCGCCGGCAGGCAGCGCGCCGCGCACCTCAGGAAAATGCAAGAGCTCCAGTTCAGCCGCAAACGCAGCGATCAGCAGCACGGCGCCGACGACTTTCGCCACGGCGGCGTCCGTCTTCTGGCTGCGGAACCAGCGCATTGCCATCGCGAACATCCCGATCGGGAAAAGAAAAGCCGCGTAGCCGAAACCCTGGAAGAACAGATCGGACATATGCGCGCCGACGGGGCCGATCCAGTTGCGCGCCGGGGAAGCGCCGAACGCGGGCGCGGCGACATTAAAGGATGGGTCCTGCGGCGAGTACGAGAGCAGGCTCAGGGCGAGCAACACCGCCATGCTCAGACCGACAAAGCCGATCAGCTCGTTTACGCGTTTGTTTTCCGTGGGCGTCAAGATTTGCACAAATCCGTCCTTGGGTTCCCCGCAACACGGGATCCTATTAGTGTACCCCCGAAGCCCCGCGAACGGGACTCGGCCGGGCTAAATTGGGCAGGGGAAGGCCTCCCGCGTATGCCGGGGAAGCGCGGGCGCTATCGCGCAGTGCCCCAAGGGAGGAACGCGAGCAACCAGACGACTATACCAAAGGGGCCAAGCCAGTAAAGGTCCATGTACCCAAGCTGTTTCCATATAGAGCAAACGCCGAGCGGGGCCGCCGGGGGCAATGATCGGAATGCACGCTCTGCTAATGAATTTCGGGTTCGGGTATGGGCGCGGTACCTTCCAGAAAATCGAAGTCGCAACCCTGGTCGGCCTGTTTGATGTGCTGCATGAAAAGCTTGCCGTAGCCGCGCTGGTAAATTTCCTCTTTTGGTCGCCAGACGGCGCGGCGGCGCGAGAGTTCGTCATCGCTGACGCGCATGTTGAGCGCTTGCTGCGCGACGTCCAGTTCGATGATGTCGCCTTCCTTGAGCAGCGCGAGTGGGCCTCCCACAAAGGACTCGGGCGAGACGTGGAGGACGCACGTGCCATAATTCGTGCCGCTCATACGCGCGTCGGAGATGCGGACCATATCGCGGACACCCTGTTTCAAGAGTTTCTTCGGAATCGGCAGATTGCCCCATTCGGGCATGCCCGGCGCTCCTTTCGGGCCGGCGTTGCGCAGCACAAGCACGCTAGCCGCATCGACGTCGAGCGCGGGATCGTCGATGCGCGCGTTCATGTCATTGTAGTCTTCGAAGACGACAGCGCGGCCCGAGTGCTTCATGAGCGCTGAGTTTGCCGCGGCAGCCTTGATCACGGCCCCCGTTGGAGCGAGATTCCCCCGCAGAACGACCAAGCCCCCTGACGGAAAGAGCGGATTCTCAAGCGTGCGAATCACGTCAGGAATAAAAATCTGGGCCTTCTGAATATTTTCGCCCAGCGTTTTGCCTGTGACCGTCATGCAACTGAGATCGAGATGCCAGGCAAGCGCCTTCATCAGCGCGGGAAGCCCTCCGGCGTAGTAAAGATCTTCCATTAAGTAAGCGCCGGTCGGGCGGATGTTGGCGAGCACTGGGGTTTTCTTCGACAGCGCGTCGAAATGATCCAGGCCCAGCTTGATGCCGGCGCGACCGGCGAGCGCGATGATGTGGATGACGGCATTCGTCGAGCCGCTGAGAGCAAGATCTGTGACGATCGCGTTTTTGAACGAGGCTTCGCTCAGAATGTCGCGCGGCTTCAGGTCCTCCCACACCATTTCGACGATGCGCCGCCCCGAACGATCGGCGAGCTTACGATGATTTGCATCAACCGCTGGAATGGAGCTTGCGCCGGGAAGCGAAAAGCCGAGCGCCTCGGCGAGGCTCGTCATGGTGGATGCCGTGCCCATCGTCATGCACGTGCCGGCCGAACGCGCGATACCTTCTTCGATTTCGCTCCACGCTTGCTCATCAATCGTGCCGGCGCGCAATTCCGACCAGTACTTGATGACGTCAGCGCCGCTGCCGAGAATATTTCCATGCCAGTTGCCGCGCAGCATCGGGCCCGCCGGAACATAAATGGCGGGGATATTCATGCTGATCGCGCCCATCAGCAGCGCGGGCGTATTTTTGTCGCAGCCGCCCAGCAACACAGCGCCATCGGCCGGGTAAGACCGCAGCAACTCCTCGGTCTCCATCGCGAGGAGATTGCGGTACATCATCGTCGTCGGCTTCATGAATGTTTCGCCCAGCGAGAGCGCAGGCATTTCCATCGGGAAGCCGCCGGCCTGCCAAACTCCGCGTTTGACGTCTTCGGCCATTTCGCGCATCGCGCTGTGGCAGGGATTTGCGTCGCTCCACGTATTGATGACCGCGATGATGGGCTTGCCGGCGTAGTCGGCGCGAATGCAGCCCATGGATGCGGCGCGCGAGCGATGCCCGAAGGCGCGCAGATCGTCAACACCGAACCAACGGTGGCTTCTTAAACTTTCAGGCGTTTTCTTTGGCATGAGATCGACCGGATTTTTCTGCGCGCGGGCGTGAAAAAGAGGATTGAAAACGGCGCTTTAATTCGCGCGCGCGGAGTAGTGTATTGTAGACAGCCGAAGTTTGCGAGTCGAAACTCGGCGCGAATGCAGAGGTTTTGCTCGGTCACTTCAATTTTTAGATTGCGAATTGGTACTCATGAAAAAGACGACGATTCTGCTGTTGCGCGGCGGTAAAGAAGTGCCGCCGCTTGCGCTGCTGGACGGATTGCGCGAAACGGAAAATATTGTGGTAGGAGATTCGCCTCACACATTCCGCACCGCAGCGCCTGAAGCGGAAGTGATCTTCAATTGGTCGGGCGGGCTGCCGCTCTTTCGCGACGTTTTTTTGATGTGCCCGAAGTTGCGGTGGGTACACTCGCGTTCAGCGGGCCTCGAGCGCTCGCTTTTCCCCGAACTTTTGGCAAAGGAGATTCCCCTGACGAACGGCAGCGGCGTCTTCAGTCCATCGCTGGGCGAATTCACGCTCGCTGCGATTTTGTATTTTGCGAAGGATTTGCGACGCATGATTCGCAACCAGATGGCGGGCGCATGGTCGCAGTTTGATGTGCAGATGATCTCCGGCAAGACGCTCGGAATCGTCGGATATGGCGACATCGGGAGCGCGATCGCCACCCGATGCCGAGCGATGGGAATGAAGATTTTGGCCCTGAAGCGGCATCTGCCGGCTAATCCAAAATCGGACCCGCTGGTCGATCAGTATTTCGGGCCCAAGCAGTTAGGCGAGATGCTCGCCCTGTGCGATTACGTCGCCGTTGCAGCGCCGCTGACGCCGGAAACGCGCGGGATGGTGGGCGCCGTGGAATTTGCCGCCATGAAGAAGACCGCGGTGGTGATCAACGTCGGGCGAGGCCCGATCATTGATGAAAAGGCGATGATCGCCGCGCTCTCCGAAGGTAGGATCAGAGGAGCGGCGTTGGATGTGTTCGACGAAGAGCCGCTGCCGGAGGGGCACCCGTTCTACAGAATGGAGAACGTCCTGCTTTCGCCGCATTGCGCCGATCACACCGCCGAATGGCTCGACGATGCGATGCGGTTTTTCGTCGCTCAATTTGAGCGTTACCGCCTGGGGATGCCGCTATTGAACGTGGTCGATAAGAAGCTGGGATACTGAGGCGGCACCGAAGGATTCGGATTCAGATGTACGCGCGAAAGTTGATTGCGGAAATCGTGATCGGAGGCGAGCGACGGCCTATGCCCCTCGATTGGCTGGACAGTTTCTGTATGCGGAACTTCACCGGCTCGGCCGAATTTGACGATACCCTTCCCACCGGCGAGGGTCGCCTTGAAGCGGGGTTGCGCGTTGAGCCTGAGCGATTGGCCGCCGCCATGAGCGAATGGTTCACCAAGCGGGGCAAGGGTAACGGCAAAGCGGTGACGGTGGAACTGCGCGAGCAGCCGCGCTGCTAACTCCGACGTCGCATATATTACTGCTTCGCTGCGGACCACGGGCCATCCGCGCGGCCTTCGACGACCATGCGCCCTTGCGCGGAATTACCATCAATCCAACCGGCGAGATGCGCAGTCACCTGAGACGTCTCCTTCATCCAGGTGCACGGGAACGTGAACTCAACATAGCCGTTGCGCCACGTGCCTTTCACGGGCAGATCGTTCCCCATGTCACCCGACCAAGTGCCCGTCAGTTTGCTGCCATCGCGAGCGAGCTTCAAAGTCCCAGAAATAAGCCCCACGTCACTCGCATATTTCACTTGCCACGTGCCGACGGCGTCGGATCCATTGCGAATGGGAGCCGGCGTCGCGTTGGCGATGCGGACGTTGGAAAAATAAGCTTCTTCGCCTTGGTATCCCCAGAGCGCGACACCGCCGCGAAGATCCTCGCCGCGCAAGCCGTGAACGACGAGGCTTGGTTCGGCTGAGCCGTTGAGATAGAGCTTGGCGTCCCGTCCACTTACTTCGATCTTCATTTTGGTCCAGGTTTCGGGCTTCAGCTCGGCATAAGACTCGTAAACAAAGGGGAACTCGCGCCGCAGCTTGTACCAGTCGAAATCGGGGCCCTCGACGTATTGCACAGAATGATTGCGCATAGCCTGGTCCGGCGAGTGGGAATTCCCCGGCCGCACGTAGAACATTTCATAATGCGAAGCGTCCGGGCGGGCGCGAAACGCAATCCCGATGAAGCCTGGCATTCTGACGCCCGGCGGAGTAGTGATTTTCAGTGCGATATCCGCTTCGATGGTGCCGTCCTGGAAATCGGCGCCGGGCAGAAAGGCGAAACCGTCTGCGCTTTTGCCCTCAGGCAAAACGAGCACAGCTTTTCGGCCCTGGTACTCGACGGCCTTCACGGTCGCCTTTTGCGTGGTTAAGCCGGCAGTGTCGGCCAATGGGAAGTCTTGCATGGCAGGCGGCTGCGTTTGCGCGAAAAGAGACGGACTGATTAAGAGGACTGGAAGGGCCAGGAGCAACTGAGGACGGCGGAACACGCGAACCCTCCGTTTGTGGCTTAGCTGTTTATGGCTTGGATTGTAAAGGAAAAGAGCCGGTGCCTCCTACGAATGATTGGGGCGTTGCATCGGTCACCGCAAGAAGGTGCCGGCTCTTTGAGATTGGACGCACGGCTGCCCGTAATGTTAGCCGGACCGGGTGAGGCTATTGACCACCGTGGGTCGAATCAACGGTTGCGGGGTGAGCCGGCCGGCGCGGTTTCGTGCACCTTGCGACCGAGCAATTCCTTGATTTTTGGAATCGCATCCTGCGCGGCAGATTCGCCTGCGGCGACGAGCTGCGGAGTCTTCGAAAACTGGTCCCACAGAATGTGATGGACGTTCGGCTCGATCAGAACGTCCGTCGCGGCACGCCACGATTGCACCGCCGAGGATTGCAGGATCGAAAACGAGCGGCTGATGATTTCGATCGTGTTGCGAGGAGCGGTATCGAGCAGCCCGGGCTCCAGATGCACCGAAATGACTATGTCTGCGCCCATTTTTCGCGCCGCCACGGCCGGGACAAGCTCCGTAAGAAAGCCGTCGACCAGGATGCGGCCGTCGTGCTCGACCGGAAGAAATAGGCCCGGATAGGCGCAAGAAGCGCGAAGGGCCGGGCCGATTTCGCCTTCCGTAAAATAAACCGTTGTGCCTGCTATTAAATCCGTGGCCACCACCGCGAGTGGAACTTTCATCTCGCTGAAAAGGTGCTTGGTGGTGAATTTGTGCATGTAATACTCGAGGCGCTCGTTGGAGGCCATGCCCATGCGGGAGATCGTCCAGCGGCCAAAATCGCGGAAGTGGGTTTCGGCGCCCTGCCGTTCCATTTCGCCGAGTGGAGTGCCGCTCGCGTAGGTCGCCGCGACCAGGGCGCCCACGCTAGTGCCGCAGATTACATCGACGGGAATGCCGTAGGCTTCAAGAACGCGCAGCACACCAATGTGCGCGATCCCGCGTGCGAATCCGCCTCCCAGCGCGACACCTACCCGCTGGCGGCGCTCTTCGCCGCCGTACGCGAAAGAGCGAAACGCGCGGACGGCTTTATGGAGGAAATTTTGAGACTCGCCCGCCGCGGATTCCGGCGTTCCTTTGTGGTTG
This sequence comes from Candidatus Acidiferrales bacterium, assembly GCA_035275865.1. Taxonomy (GTDB): domain Bacteria; phylum Acidobacteriota; class Terriglobia; order Acidiferrales; family UBA7541; genus Palsa-295. Next base: position 6,418 of record DATEME010000259.1, read on the forward strand.
TTGTCGTTGCTGTTTTTCGCCAAACCCCGCCTCCTGAGGACGTATCCTCGGAAGACCCCGACTGTTCTTCTCCTTATTGTACAACCCATTTTGGCGTTGCGAGTCGCGCGGGTGACGGGCGCGTGCGGGGTTCGTTATGGGGCGTGATTCGTGAATACCGTAAGAACCCTTTTTCCCTGTCGATTAGAACGCAGTCCTCTGAAAACAACAGAGTTATGGTGCTTTTCTAGTCGGTGGGCCGTTGGTTAGATACTCGACGCCTGGGTTGGAAGCTTGGCGGGGTTTGGTGCGTGCGAAGCGGGGCTCTTTGCTTCAACGCGGTTCCGGTTGCGAGGGCTAAGCCCCATAAAAGAACGGTATCCCTTAGGATTGAAGCTGGGCGACGACCGTGCGATCGCGCCCTTCAGCCTTCGCACGATACAGAGCGGCGTCAGCCGCACGCAGCAGGCTATCTCCCGTTGCCCCATTTTCCGGATAACAGGAGACGCCGATCGAGATGCTAACACGCTCCAGGGTCTGCCCTCGATACTCGATGATCGATTCTTTTGCAGTCTTGCAAAGCTGGATGGCGCGCTCGCGAGTCATCTCAAGCGAGGCTTCCGGAAGAATCACGGCAAATTCCTCGCCTCCATAGCGGCAGACAACGTCTTCTGCCCGAAACTGCGATCGCAGCAGGTTTCCGAGAAAGCGCAACACACAATCCCCGGCTTCATGCCCAAAGGTATCGTTGAAACGCTTGAAGTGATCGACATCGAGCATCATGACGCCGAGCGGGCATTTCTTCCGGCTCGCCCGACGCAATTCACGGTCAAGCGATTCCTCCATATAGCGACGGTTGTACAAAGTGGTTAGAGGATCGCGTATAGACTGAAACCTCAGCACTTCGCGCATATTCAGATTGGCCAGAGCCAAAGCGCTCTGCTCCGCAAACAGTCTTGCCAATCTTTGCTGCGATTCGGAACTTAAGGTCTGGGTACCGATTGAATTCGCTCCCTGCGAGCCGCCCGTATCCAAATACAGCAATCCCAGCGTCTCGCCATGAGCCATCATCGGCAGGCAGAGCGCTTGATCCGGGCGAGCGTCTCCCAGATGCGCACAAGTGACGACGGCCGGATCATGGCCCAACACATGAATGCGCCCTCGTCGCAACGCCCAGCAGTCCTGCGGCGCAAACGAATCCGCGACAATCACAGGCTCGCCCCATCGGGCCACGACTTCGACAGCATCGCGTGAGTTTGCAATGATGCAGACACATCCGGATGTACTCGGAAAGAGCACTCGCGCGCGATCTGTGATGAGCTTATGGGCTTCTTCGGACGAGAGGCAGGATTGGAGCAGGTCACTCATCTCGCTAAGCAGCGAGGTTTCGCGGTTGAGTGCAACCAGTCTTCGATGCAGTTCTTCGTATCTCGTGATCTGGTGCGACAATTCAAAGCGGCGGCGGATCGAGAAATAGCTCAAGCCCATCAGCAGGATGACGCTTGCGACGATCACTTCATCGATCTTTGTATCTTTGTGGCGTGCGATCCAATCGGCGAGCCAGCCGGAATCGAACACAAAAACGAAGACGACAGCCGTTGCCATTGCCGCGAGCAGCCACACAAAGTCCCGGCGCTGCGTTCTTTTAAGTTGGGCGGAATCGAAAGATGAACTCGCTTTCTGCGGCTCTTCGGAATGAGCCAATCGCCTGGAAATCCCGATGTATCGCCCGACTGAAAATGCCGCCAGAAAAACGAGAAAAACGATGCCCGCGACAACGGCTTCGTCGAGCTTGGATTGCTTGTGTCGAGCGATCCATTCGACGAGCGGCCCCGTGTCTAAGAGAAATATTGAAGCTGCCGCTAGAACGAGACATCCGCAAATTCCCAAAATATCCCAACGATGTCCCGCGCTCAGCCCGGACGGTGCGGATGGCTCCGGAACGTTCGGCGAACCCCTGTCAAACTTGTAATCGTTCATGCGAAATCCACAACTTCAACAAAGATGGCCCTGCCCCGCTTACAAGTATATGTGCGCACGACCTCTGAATTGGCCATATAGATCGTCCACTTAGCGAAACGAATAACCCGCACTGGGTTGCAGAGTGCGAGCGCTCGGAAGTCCCATTGCTCTCCCGCCGCATTCGGGAGTATTTTCCTTGTTGCTCGCAATCGTGAAACGGAGGTGCGCGTTTGCCTCTTTCCGCCGTCGATGCCGTCAGCCCTGCGCTTCGGCATGCGCAGGAGCAACTTCTGAAACCGTTCCGCTTCGGACAGTGGGTGCGCCTGGCGTTCCTGGGCGCACTGGCTGGAGAGACGGCGTCGTTCGGGGGATGCAATACCAGTTTCAATGCTCCGTCGCCACACAACGGCCGCGGCTCGACTTTCTTCCCCGCCCAATTTCCTCAGATCAATGAGCATTCGGCCAGGTTCATCGCACTTATCGTAATCTTTGCTCTCGTGGGAATCGGTCTTGCAGTGCTGTTCGTGTATATCGGCAGCGTGATGCGATTTATCCTGTTCGATAGCGTCGTGAGCAGAGAATGCCGCGTTCGCGAAGGATGGCGTCGCCGCAAGCACAACGGCTTTCAGCTATTTTTATGGCAGATTCTGTTCACGCTAATCTGTGTCACCTCGATAGCGATTCTGGTTGGCGGTCCTGTGCTATACGCCTGGGCGGTTGGCTGGTTCGATGACCCGCGCCGGCATCTGGTCGCGCTGATCCTCTGGGGCGTCGGTCTCGTGCTGCTCTTTCTCGCGCTGCTTCTCTTTTTCGCCATAATCCAGGTGATGACCAAGGATTTCGTCGTGCCTCAGATGGCGTTAGAAGAGATCGACGCGTTCGAGGGATGGCGCAGGCTTCTGCCCCAGCTAAACGGGGAGAAACTCGGCTACGCCGCCTACATCGGAATGAAAATCGTTCTGGCAATCGGAGCGGCGATCGTCCTCGGCATCGCCACTGTTCTTGCGATTGTCCTTTTGCTGATTCCCTTCGGACTCGTGGGATTGATCGCTGTCTTGGCGGGCAAAGCGACAGGACTCGCGTGGAACGTCGGCACCATCATCGTAGCCGTAGTTTATTGCTGCATCGCACTGGCTGTTTTCATTTTTGCCGCTTTGCTGATTGCGGTGCCCAAAGTCGTCTTTTTCCCGGCGTATTCGATTTATTTCTTCGCGCCGCGATTCCCGCCGCTGGCCGCACTCCTGAGCCCGCCGCCACCCGCGCCTCCAGCGGAGCCGCCACTGGAGCCACCGCCGTTGGCGCCGACGCCGGAGCCAATCGGCTGAGCGTTTGTTTCTAGGGCGTTGATCGCGAGTGTGTGACTTTTTCTCACCAACGCGGCTGGAAGTTCTTGAAGCGCTCAAACTCTCCTGCTATGAGATACAAAGATGACAGGAATCGCCATCGCGTTCAGTTTTCTCGCGCTGCTCGGGATCGGTATCTACGCCCAAATTGCGACCGCAGGCCGATCTCATCGTCTTCACCGTAAGCGCCGGCGCGTGAACCATCACAGGCGCGCCATTGTTCGCCTACCCGCGTCGGTTGCATCAAGGCGCGCGCATAGCCAACCCCGCCTCTTGCAATTCCAATTCGATGATGGCGGCAGGAAAGCGGCCGGATACAAGGGCAAGACAGGAGACTGCGTCGTGCGATCCATCACGATCGCAACAGGGCTTCCCTATCAGCAGGTCTACGATAAGGTGAACGAACTGGCGAAGCGCGAGCGTACAGGCTCGCGAAAGCGCGGCAAGAGCAACGCACGAACCGGCGTCTACAAAGGCACTACCCACAAGCTGCTTGAATCGCTCGGATGGCGCTGGACGGCGACGATGGAGATCGGCTCAGGCTGCAAAGTTCATTTGCGCGCAGACGAGTTGCCGACGGGGCGCCTGATCGTTTCGGTTTCGGGGCACCTAACTGCAGTGATCGACGGCGTGATTCACGACACGCATGATCCCTCGCGCCGCGGCACGCGCTGCGTCTATGGCTACTGGCAGCGCGGCAATGCGTAATAGCCAACGCTAATGGACGCTCAGCGTGACATCGAATTCCGCGTCGCATTTCTCCACGGGATCGTCCGTAACGGTTTTGGAGACCGTGCCGCTGCTGACGTTGAACTCGAGCGGCTTTTTTGAAAAGTTCGGCAGACCCGTGAAGCGCGCCTGCCCCTCGACGTTCGTGTAAGCCTCGAGATCGGTCTGCCGCATGTTCATGAAACCGTATTTGATCAGGACGCTGATTTTCGAATTGTAGATCGGCTTGCCCGCGCCATCCTTCACCAAAAAATTCGCCTTGCACGAGCCGATTCCCGCGTCCACAGTCGCGATCTTCGGCTGATCATCGGCAAATCCCGGCGAGGCCCAAATCGAAAGTAGAAACGCTGCGCACAAAAATTGCAGAAACAAGAATTTCGTAAATGTCATCCCGCTCATTCTCCCGCAAAAAATACTCCGGCGCGGACAGCACCGCAATTGATTAGCGTCCTGGTTTGGGCTGGGCAGTCGGCGGCAGGAGTCCTGCGGCCCGCAAATACGCGGATTCCTGCGCGTAGTGATCGCCGTAGTCCTCTGCAAAGGTTACCAGCATGCTGCCTCGCGTCGCCCCTCGAGGACCACCCTTGGACAAATCCGAATCCTTCACGTTCGCCAACGAATCAGTGCAGTAATCAAAAGAGGTCTTCAGTTCCGCCGTAAGGGCATCTTTCTTATCCGAATCCTGCGGCCGATTGAATTGCGGCATTTCGGCCCCGGAAATCGCCGAACACAAATAATAGTTGGCGGTAATCATGTGCCCGACGAGATGGCCAAACGTATTCTGCCCGGGCGTCGGCCGGAAATCGTACTTCTCCGCCGGCATTTCCTCCGCTCCTGCCTGGACGTTCTTTGCCATTTGTGTTTCCAGCTTGCGCGCCGCGTCCGTAATCGAGTTTTCGCTTGGCGCGGCCGCTTGCTGCGCGCCAGCCGCAAGCGAGAAAAGAAGAATTGCCGCAAATCCGATGATCGCCTGCTTCATGTTTCCTCCCCTCCGAAGATGCGGGTAGACGTTAACACAGATCGCGTACGCGCGGATCAACCGTCGCTCAAATCGCAGGAGCTTATCGGCACACTAATCGGCGAGGGAATTAGAGCAGCACGATCGAAAAGAAAAAAGGCCCCCTCGGGGGGTGGAGATGGAGATCGAGGGGGCCTCTCGCGGCTAGAAGATTAGCTTCAACGCGAGCTGCAATTCGCGCTGATTCCAGTTTGCGTTCATGCTCTGAATTTCGCCCGGCAGGTGGCTGTTATCGATCTGCACCGGCGGAGCGGCATTCTTGGCATTGATCGTGTCTTGCGTGAATGTGATGCTCGTGTTTGGCGTATTGAACATTGGAGTGTTGAACAGGTTGAACGCCTCAGCGCGGAACTGCAGCTTGAACCGCTCATTCAGCGAGAACGATTTGAAGATCGAGAAGTCAAACCGGTCCAATCCAGGGCCACGGAACTGATTTGGATGTTCGTTGCCGAGTGTCCCCGGAGTCGCCTTTACGAAGCAGTTCGGGTTAAACCACATCAGTAGATTCTTGCCGCCCGGAACGTTGTTCGCGTTGCAAATCGGATCGAAGCTCAACGCGCCGACGCTGTAAGGCAAGCCGGACTGATGCGACCCCTGGCTATTCACCGACCAGCCCCCGAGAAGGATGTTCTCGAAGCCGGTGGCGGATTTACCGAACGGCAGTTGATAGTTCACCTGCCAGGTGATGCGGTTTGGAACGTTCTGAGCGCTATTACCCCAGTCAGAATGCTGCCAACCAAAGACGTTGTGGCAGGCATTGTTCGCTTCTGCAGCACAGGACGTAACCAACGGGAAGCTCGCCGATTGATAATCCAGATTTTCGCCGAGTCCCGCCGCTTCGTCGAGGAAGCACGGTTCATACGGACCGAACATTGACACAACGCAGCTTCTTGGGCCCGCAACGTTGTCCGTCATGTGTGTCCAGGTATAGCCAACATTGACGGTCAGGCCATTGTGGAACCGCCGTACGAGCGTGGCTTGCATCGCGTTATAGACGGAAGTGCCGAGAGCGCCTTCTTCGGTTACCCCGAAGGAGTTAGCCGCCCACGGGTGCCCGGGAACGAAGCCGTAGCCATACGCAGACTGCCCGCCTGTGACAAGTGGCAGCGTCGCGTTGCCGGGTGCGCTCTGAGTTGGGTTGGCGGCCACGTTCTGGTTTGTGCCGTTGTTGAGCGGGGAAATATGCCGTCCGATCTGACCGACGTACCCAAGCGTAAAGACGTTCGCGCCGAGCTGCTTCTGCAACTCGAGGTTGAACTGCTCAAGATAGTTCTCCCGATTGATGAACGGTGGAACGCCCTCAAAGCTCTGGCCGGCATAGTTCGCCGGATCGGTGGCGTTCGCAATGTTCAGTACGGGCGTCGGAAGTCCAAAGTTCAAGAAGCCTCCGCCCGTTCCGCCATTTCCGCCGCCATAAGCTGCGCATTGCGGGCAATAGACAGTACTGCCCGTAAGCGACGTACCCGTAATGCAACCAGATCCGCTGAAGGGACACGTACCGTAGTTTGCGACAACGCCGTTAGAAAACTCTCCCGGCGCACCATTGAACTGCGCAGTGCCGCAGGAATTGTTGCCGCCCTTTTCGTTCTGAAGGTTGCAGCTGGCTCCGAAGCTGAATGGAGGATTGTTAAAATAATAGGGCGACTCGTAGTTCACCGGGAAGAACGTGAGACCGAATCCGCCGCGCAGAACCATGCTGTGAGGAAGAGTGGCCGCGAAGCCAAACCTCGGTGCAATGTCCTTGTACGGCGTCGGTACGCCCACTGTCGGGCTCTGATCGGTACCCGGTATCGCTGGCGACATCAGCAGGCCCGTGTACGGATTGAACTGCGAAATGCGCCCGTGCACTTCCGTATAGGGCGTGAAGATGTCATAGCGCAATCCGAGGTTAAGAGTCAGCCACGGACGCGCGCGCCAATCGTCCTGCACGTATACGCTCGGCTCCCACGAACGGAAACCGGGCTGGCGAAGCGTGTTTTTTCGGGACATCGCCTCATTGAGCCCCTCCAGCACGTCGCCCATCGTCACGCCGGTGAAGGACCCATTGAACGTGAATGTGCCCTGCGGATTCGGGCTCTGGCCGATAGTCGCACGACGGCGAATCAGCGTGGCGCCGAACCGCACGTTGTGCGCGCCATGGGTCCACGTAACAATTCCCATGTACTGGAATGAAGTGTCGTATTCCAGCAGCGGAATCCAGTTAGTGTCTCCGATCGCATTGTAGCTGGGAGCACCGTTGATGGAAGTCGGATTGACGGTCGTAAGCCCGGTGCCCACTACGCCCGGCGTAATATGTTCTGCGTTGATGCAGGCTGTGGCATCGCATGGGAATCCGAGTTTGTTCGAAATGTCCGTTCCATTATTCGCCGGCCAGGACGCGATGTTGCTTCTGAAGACACCCAATTTCAAGTTCAGAACGACGTTTGGATTGAAGACGTGAAGATACGAAATCGTCGTCTGATCCTGAGTCTCATAGTTGGGACCGGCATACGAAGTAACGACCGGGGTGATCAGCAGGCCGCCGCTTTGTTCGGGATAGCCTGTGGCAGGATCGATATGCGCATTCGGGAACCCATTCGGGTTGATAGTAGTTTCGCCGTTGTGTGTGAAGCGGCCATACAACGTATCCCTGTCCGAGAAGTGCTGGTCGATTCTTGCGTCCCACGTGTCACTCGTGAAGGTCTTCACGGGCGTCGATACGTAGTTCCTCTGCGTTCCCGGTTGGTTCGGCAGGGGATACATGCTCATATAGGCCAAGCCGAGCGTGGAGATACAGCTTCCAGGCGTTGAACCTGACGTGCAAGTTGGCAGGTTCATCCCTGTATCGCTGAGATTCGCACCCGGTGTGGCTGTGTCCTGCTTGTTGCCGCCACCGAACGGGCTAACCGGATTGATGTCCGAGAAGTCGCCGGGAGTGGTCGGGCTCGTCCCATCCGGGCAACTCACTGTTCCCGTATAACCCTGCGCCGCGGCCATCTTGCTGCCGCGCTCGCAGACCGTTGGAACACTGAAAGTCTGTGCACCGAAGGGCGCGTATGCGTATCCCAGGTGCTCCCAGTCCGCGAAGAAGAACGTCTTGTTCTTCTTGATCGGACCACCGAGGCTGCCGCCAAATTGATTCTGGCGGAAGACCGGGTTCGGCGCCGCCTTGCAATCGGCCGCGGTGTTGCAATTGTTATAGCCCTTTATGTTCGCGCCGCTTGGACCGTCCGCGACGGGGTTATCCGCGAGCTTGAAATTCCAGTTCGGGTTCGTGTTCAGTACTTTGTTGCGGAAGAATTCGTATGCTGATCCGTGGAACGCATTCGTGCCGGACTTCGTGATCACATCCACTACGGCGCCGCCGGTCCGACCGACCGAAGCGTCATATTTGTTCGTCTGGATGTTTACTTCCTGCACTGCGTCGATCGAAGGCCGCACACCCACCGTGCCGATGATGCGCTCGTTATTGTCCATGCCATCGACCAGATTCTGGTTCATGGTGTCGGTCTGACCATTGGCCGAGAATGACGATGTCTGACGGCGGTCGTCGGGTCGGTTCCCCTGAATGATCGAGCCGGGCGAACCTTCGGTAACGCCCGGTGTCAGCTGAACAAGCTTGATGAGGTTGCGCCCGTCGAGAGGCAGGTCCTCCACGCTTTGTGAAGGTACTAGCGATCCAACTTGCGAGCTGTCTGTTTGCAGTGCCGGAGCCACTGCGCCTGAAACTTCCACGGTCTGCGCCGCTTCGCCGACTTGCAGCTTAGCGTCCGCGCGAAACCGGTCGCCGGAAGACAGCGCAACTTGCGGCACTGTGAAACTCTTGAAGCCCGTTGCTGCCACCTTGACTGAATAATTGCCAACTTGCAGAAGCGGAAAGAGATAGTCGCCGGTGCCGTTCGTTGTCTTCGCTTGGACAACTCCGGTACCGATGTTCGTCAACGTTACGGTTGCGCCCGGGACGACGGCACCCGTTGAATCCGTTACCGTGCCCAGGATTTCTCCCGTCTCTTGCGCCCACAATGGCGTCACACAGAGTAGCGTCAGACAGGCCAGAGCCAGTCCTAGAGCCACCCTCCCCACGGCCTTAAAGAACCGAAAATGCTCAATTTTCATATTTTTCCCCTCGCAGAATGACTGCTCACGGCGCGCAGACGCGTTTCGGTGAAGTCGATCAAGACTAGGCAAAGGATTCTTGCGGCAAGACTCTTCCCACCAGACGAGCCCAGCACTAAAACTAATTCTTGACCGCCTCTCGACTTACGACTGCCTTTCACAGGTGGTCGTGGGAAAAAAGGAGCCAAGCAAGCATTCGTCGAATAAAAGCGGATGGATAACCTGGATCACCCCGACCCTCACGGCACACCCACCGTGATGTAGTGGCTCGTATCCGCAATATGCGTTTCCGTCAATAGCTATGCAGTGTTGCGACCGAAAAAGGACACAACCGGCTTATTTTGAGGAAGTTTCGTCACCGTCGTCGCAGACCGAATCGGCCGTAAATATGCGGTCGATACGCCCAGGATGCGTGCGAATTCGGCCCATCGGGATCTGAAGCCCCGCTCGCACGCGGTCCGTTCGAGCGCTCGTCACGATGCCATCGAAGATTCTAAGAGGAGGAACGCTTGATTAATCTAAGTCGGGAAGCTAAACTTCGTGTTCAGAGAAATTGTTAGGGGTTGGTCTTTGTTGTCTGAAGAATCTTCCGCTTCCGCTGAAAAAACGGCGGAGGTCGAGTCACCATCGCTTTCAGCCTCACAGCAGGCCAAAGTACGCGAGCAGCTGGACCGTATCCTCGCCAGTTCCCTGTTCCGCAATAGCAAGCGTTTCCCGGAGTTCCTCCGTTATACCGTTAACCGTGCTTTAAACGAAGATACGGACAACGTGAAGGAACGCACAATCGGCGTGGAAGCTTTTGGGCGCGACCCCGACTACGATACGAACGTTGACCCTATCGTTCGCGTGACTGCGGCCGCCGTCCGTAAGAGACTCGCGCATTATTACCGCGAGATGGGTCACGAACATGAACTCCGGATTGAATTTGCGCGCGGTTCGTATGTGCCGGAATTTCGATTTCCCTCTGAAGAACCTCCTGCGCCAGCTATTCGTTCCGCCGAGACCACGCCGATTGCGCCAGTTGCCGTCGCTCCGCGCCGGAATGCAGCGCTGTGGGCCGTGATCGCCTGTCTCGCAGTTCCTTATTTCATCTATTTCGGTTTTCAGCTGTTCGTGAAACGTCCCACCGCACTTAACAGCTTTTGGGCACCCGTCACTAGCACCAATGCGCCGGCATTGGTTTGCATACCGGTGATGGGAGCGGACACGGGTTCGCCGGGCATTATCACGACCACCGAACCGGCACATAATGGGCGGCGCTCAGGCGCGCAACCTGCGACGCAAGCGCCGGGAGTCAATGAGCCTGACCGGGTCACATTCGCGGCCTCTATGGCCCTTTCCACCGTCAGTTCCGTTCTGGGCAGCATGAATAAAGTGTTCCACGTGCGCCATATGAATGACGCAAGTCTCAACGATCTGGAAGACGGGCCCGTGGTGCTCATCGGCGGATTCACGAATCGCTGGACCATGAATCTCGACAGCGGTTTGCGCTTCGATCTGGCGCGTGATGGGACCTCTCGATACGTCGCCGACCGCCGGAATGCTTCTTCGCGAGCGTGGGAGGAATCCGAACCGGCGAACTCCGCCGCCGGATTTACGGATTATGCGGTCATCTCGCGCGTTCATAGCGCGACGACCGGCCGCACTTTGCTCACGATCGCCGGGCTTGATCGCTTCGGCACACAAGCCGCTGCCGATTGCGCCGCCGAGTCTTCGTGCATTGCGGCCGCGGAAAGCCTACAGCCGGGAGATTGGAAGACGAAAAATATTCAGTTAGTTCTTCAGACAACCGTGATCGGCGGCAATCCGGGAGAACCAAAGGTGATAGCCGCGTACTTGTGGTAACACTCTCTATCTTGGGACCGCATCGAAGCGCACACGAATTGCCTCAGAGTCAGCTCCCCTTGGACATTTGTCGCGCCGCCTTCAATAGCCTTTTCCGTGACCCGGGGTCCATCCCATCGACGATCCGCAACAGTGTCTGAATGTAGTTCGCGTCGCTCGCGCTCTTGCCAAAGGGCAGCTTTCGCCGTCGGTCCGTGACAAGAGGCTCAATCTCAGGTGGTTTGTCGCCGTCGTAAAAAACGTGATAGAGCGGAATCTCCAGCGCCCGCGCAATTTTCTCAATCGTTTCGAGCGAGGGCACCGTATGTCCGTTTTCCACGCGGGATGTGTAGCAGCGCAACAAGCCGCATCTTCTCTCGATGTCTCCCTGTGTCAATCCCTTCGTTTCCCGTAGGGCCCGAATGCGCTCGCCAATCAACATGAACCCTCCCAAATCCAGTAAAAAGTTGACGCCCTGCCGCGCAATTTGGTTTCAAAGTATATGTAATAATTATGCAGTAATAATATCACTTATCTGATTTTTAACAAAATAACTCCCGTTTTCGAGCGAGTGCCAGTACTGGCTTGTGTGAGGTTTCTGGGAAGAGCAATCTGCAAACTTGCTTGTTTGAGCATCACATGGGTTTCGAACCACAAAATGGCGCACGGGTTTTCTCGACGCCCGTCGATTTCTGTCGCCGAATCTCCGTTTCGGCGCTTGCAATTTATTGGCGTCGACTTATTCTGGTGTCTCGTCCCGCACTCTAGCTCGCAACGAGGTTCATATGACCATGCGGATTCCCCGCAGCACGAAGTTCCATCGGCCGATTGCTCTTGCAGTATTTCTTCTGGTGCTCAGCGTAGCCGCGGCTCTCGCCGCCGGTGCGGCGCAGCAATCCGGAAACGATTGGCCCGAATTTGGCTCCGATGTGCAAAGCACCAGCGCTCCCACCTTCAATACCGGTGTCACGGCTGCCAATGTCGGCTCAATGACGCGCCGCGAGGTAACAATCGATGGGATCGTCGACGCTTCGGCCATTTACCTTCATGATGTGACGGTAAAAGGCGCCAAGCACAACGTTTTCTTCGTTACCACGACGTACGGTAAAACCATCGCAATTGACGCCGATCAGGCAAAGGTGCTGTGGGAATACACGCCGCCGAAATTCGATTCGTGGAACAATACGCGCCAGATCAC
>DATEME010000260.1:0-2199 GCA_035275865.1 Candidatus Acidiferrales bacterium
TTGCGCACCGCAATCTGGGCCTCGGCGGTCGCCAGCCGGGCCAGGGCTTCGTTGTCGGTCAGGCGGACCAGTGGCTCGCCGGTAAACACCTTGTCGTTGGCCTTGACCAGCACCTGGCCGATCACGCCGACGACCGGCGCCACGATCTTGATCTCTCCGGACGCAGGCTCGACCCGGCCGGGAGCCACCGCCTGCCAACGTTTTTCGTCCGGCGCATCGGGCCGCGTCGCGCGTCCCGCCTCTTCCGCGCCCATCCTCGGTGCAAGCGCGGCAAATGCCAAGCCGACGGCGACTGCGCCGAGCACAACCAGGACGGCTGCCTTATGTTTCGGCGTGATCATGGACCCCCGCCGCAGCTTTTCCTTCGAGCGGTCGATCTGACAATGCGTCCGTCTCCGATGCGGACCACGCGATCGGCGAACGGCAATATACGCGGAGGCCGGATTGTAGGATATCGAATTGGCGAGGATCAGTCAGGAGGTAACGGAACGATTCTGCAACCTGTTAGCCGTTGGGGAGGGCGGCCGATGTCCGAGGCGGGTCCAAAATGAGAAAACCTCGCAATGAGCATATGTCGGCCGGTCTACCCCCGATAGATGGGGTAATCGGCCGGCAGCTTGTGGATAGCTGAAAATTAGGGTGCTGCGCTTCAGGCTGATGGTGAAACGAGGTCCGTGAACACGGCCTCAAGCATCAAAGCAGCATGGACCATTTTGCTGGACTGGACGTTTCGGTCAAGGAGACGAGCATCTGCATTGTGGATGACGCAGGCAAGATCGTTCGGGAAGTAAAGGTGGCGAGCGAACCTGAAGCGTTGTTGGCGGTGCTGAAGAACCTCGCCTACCACTTCAAGCGAATTGGGTTGGAAGCTGGACCGCTGTCGCAATGGCTGTTCAGCGCTCTCGCCGAAGCAGGATTGCCTGTGATCTGCGTTGAGACGCGGCACATGCAAGCGGTGTTGAAGGCGCAGATCAACAAGACGGACCGCAACGATGCGCGCGGCATAGCGCAGATGATGCGGGCGGGGCTTTATCGTCCGGTGCATGTGAAGACGATACGCAGTCAGAAACTGCGGATGCTGCTGACACATCGCAAGCTGCTACAGTCGAAGGCGATCGCAATCGAGAATGACCTGCGCGGCACTTTGCGCAACTTCGGTCTCAAGGTTGGCATGGTTGGGAAGGTGAAGTTTGAGGCCCGCATCAAGGAGCTTGTTGAGAACCTCCCCGACCTGGCGGTGCTGGTCGAGCCGATGCTCATTGTCCGGCGGACGCTTCGCGAACAGATCGTCATCCTGCATCGCCGTTTGCTGGCCATTGTCCGGGATGATGAGGTGTGCCGGCGCCTGATGACCACCCCCGGTGTCGGCCCCGTTGTGGCGTTGACCTATCGCGCCACCGTCGACGTGCCCGCTCGCTTCCAAAAATCCAAGGCAGTCGGGGCCGTGTTTGGGCTGACGTGCGCCAAGTATCAATCGGGCGAGGTCGATCGGAACGGCAGAATATCACGCTGCGGAGATGAGATGATGCGGGTCATGCTCTACGAAGCAGCTCAGAGCATGCTGCGGTCGAAGAAATGGTCCTGGCTCAAAGCCTGGGCGATGCAGATCGCCAGGCGCCGCGGGCTGAAAAAGGCGATCGTGGCCCTGGCACGCCGGTTGGCTGTGATCATGCACCGCATATGGGTTGACGGCACCGAGTTCCGCTGGACCCGAGAACAGGCCACAGCAGCAGCATGAAAACCGTGCAGCATCTAAATCCAATAGAAGGAAACTCGAGCTCCACCGAGCGGTGGAATGATGTCCCTCGCGGGACGATGGATGAGGTGAGTTCGCACGTCCGCTTGGACCCGTCAAACTGACGACAAGGCCGCCCAAAAGATTGTTCCACCTCGTCTTCGAATCCCATGATGGAAGGGCCTGGTGCCGATTCCGTAGAGAAGCACGAGCCCGCGAGCGACATTGACACTGAGGTGGTGGATAGTCTGAAAGCGCTTGACCCTGAATGGCCGATTAGAGAAGCGGACATCGCGAGCTTGCCTCGATATGTCTGCTTTGTGCCAAAAGCGGACATTGCTCATTCCACCGCACATGTCCGCTTCTCTAATCGGCCGGTTTAGGTCAAGCGCTTCAGGCTATCCACCACCTAGCAGTCGACGTCGCTCGCGGGCTCGCGCTTCTCTCCGGAATCGGCACCAAGG
>DATEME010000261.1:0-4808 GCA_035275865.1 Candidatus Acidiferrales bacterium
GTTGGAAACGGCGCCGTTCACGCGGAACTTGTCCATCGGATGCGGATCAGTAGCCGCGTAGACGCGCGCCTGCTCAATGCGAATGTTGCTCGCCCATATCTGGCCGTACCCCAGGAAAAAGCGCTGATCCGCCGTGAAGCCGTCGATTGGCTTCGGCGTAGGCTTGCCCTGAAGAGATTTTTGGTACGCGCGATAGGCGATCGTGAGCCCGCCGAGGTCTGCGATGCTTTCCCCCTCGACGAGCTTGCCGTTTTCGTGCAGCGCGGCCCCGCCGGTCTTGGCATCGGCGGGCTCGACCACGAAACCATCGAACTCCTTTGCAATGCATTCGCCGCGCGCTTCGAAGTTCTTGTAGTCCTGCTGCGTCCACCAGTTGCGCAGATTGCCTTTTGCGTCAAATTTTGCGCCTTCATCGTCGAAGCCGTGCGTCATTTCGTGGCCGATCACTGCGCCGATGCCGCCGTAGTTGATCGCGTCGTCGGCATTCGGGTTGAAAAATGGAGGCTGCAAAATTCCGGCAGGGAAGACGATCTCGTTCATCGTGGGATCGTAGTAGGCGTTGACGGTCGGCGGAGTCATCTCCCACTCCGTGCGATCCACAGCCTTACCGACTTTGCCCAAATCCCATGACGTTTCAAAAGCGTTGCCGCGCACGACGTCAACCACATAAGGATCGCGAGTGACGCGATACTTCGCATAGCTGCGCCACTTTTCCGGGTAGCCGATCTTGAGCATGATTGCGTTGAGCTTGACGATCGCCTGCTTGCGCGTCTCTGGGCTCATCCAGTCGAGCGTTTGCAGATCGTCGCGCAGAGCGTCCATCAAGTTGTGCACCATAGCGACAGCTTTGACCTTCGCCTCCGGCGGGAACGCCTGCTTTACGTAATATTGACCGAGCGCTTCGCCCAACTGCGCATCCGCGGCGCGGACGCAGCGTCGCCAGCGCGGCTGAATCTCCTGCGCGCCGGTGAGAGTTTTGCCATAGAAGGCGAAATTTTCATCGACGAAGGCCTTCGGCAGAGCCGACGCAAAGGAATGAACCACATGCCAGCGCAAATAGGTCTTCCAGTCCGCAATCGGCACGGATGAGAGCGTCGAGTCCATCGTCTTGAAAAAATCGGGCTGGGCGATGTTGACCGAATTGACCTGGCCGATTTCCGGCGAGCCGACATCGGTGATGTATTCCGCCCAGGAAAAGTGCGGCGTGAGCGTCTTCATCTCCGCCATCGTCATCTTGTGGTAGACGTTGTCGGGATTGCGCAGGTCTTCCCGCTTCATCGAGCCTTGCGCAAGCTTGGTCTCGATCGAAAGCACCGTTTTGGCTTGGGCCGCGGCGGTGTCTGGAGCGTCGCCGAGCAGCTTGAACATGCTCGTCACGTGCGCCACGTACTGGTCGCGCAGCGTTTTCGATTTGGCGTCGTCTTTGAGGTAGTAATCGCGGTCCGGCAGCCCCAGCCCTCCCTGATCGGCCTCTGCGATGCGCATCGTACTGTCCTTGAAATCGACTGCCGAGCCGAAGTTCAGAACTGCATTGACGCCGTCGCGATCGAGATGCGCGATTACGGCTTCGAGTGACGGCAGGTCTTTGATCGCAGCGATTTCGGCGAACACAGGGGCGAGCGGTTTGGTGCCGGTGGCCTCGATCTGCGTCTCGTTCATGCAACTCGCGTAAAAGTCGCCGATCTTTTGCCAATTTTCGTCGGTCGATTTCTTCGGGTTCGCCGCGGCATCTTCGAGGATGGACCGGAGGATATCTTCATTGTGCTGCTGCAGAATGTTGAACGTGCCCCAGCGGGAATAGGCCGCGGGAATCGGATTGGCCTTTACCCAGCCACCGGAGGCAAATTCATAAAAGTCCGTGCAGGGTGAGACGGAGCGGTCCAGATTCGCCAGATTGAACGCGGGCGTCTGCTTGACGGCGCTCGCCACGGAACTCTGTGCCGCGCTGAGCGCGCATGCGCCTGGCGGCAGCACCTCCGCAAAGACCACGCCTTCTGGATGAGAGTGCGTCGAGAGGCTAACGGGCAGAAGAATTACGGCCACCGCGAGCAGCGCTTTAAAAAGGTTGCGAATCATAAACACACCTCCGGAGGGCATTCGATGCGAATATTGGACCAATCTAACGGAAATTGGTTAGCCGAAATAAGTAATCGTGCCTGGCGTCATTCCGGCGTATCAATTTGTGCCCGCTGCAGTTTATCCGAATAATCGATATATAGGGTCTTCCAATCCGAATAAAAGTCCAGGGCGGCTGTGCCCGATTCGCGGTGACCGTTGCCCGTGTTCTTGATCCCGCCGAACGGCAAATGGACTTCGGCGCCGATGGTGGGCGCATTGACGTAAACGATCCCAGTTTGGACATCGCGTAGGGCACGGAATGAGTTGTTCACATTACGCGTGTAGATTGCCGCCGAAAGGCCGTATTGCACCTCGTTCGCAATGGCGATCGCGTCGTCAAAGGTATTGAACGGGATCAGCGCTACGACAGGGCCGAAGATTTCTTCCTGGCAAATTCGCATCTTCGGGTCGCAATCCGTGAAGACCGTGGGTTCATGAAACCACCCGTGAGCAAGGTTGCCCTTGTCCAGCCGATGGCCACCGGTCGCCAACTTTGCGCCTTCTTTGCTGCCAACCTCGACGTAATTCATCACTGTCTTGAGTTGCTGCTCGTTAATACAAGGGCCCATTTGCGTTTCGGCCTGCAATCCGTCGCCGACCTTTAGCGCTTTGGCGCGGGCGATGAATTTTTCCGCGAATTCCTTGTAAATTTTCTTGTGCACCGCGACACGGCTTGCCGCTGTGCAGCGCTGGCCCGTAGTTCCAAATCCGCCCCAGACGGCTCCCTCGACGGCGAGGTCGAGATTGGCGTCATCCATGACGATGATGATGTTCTTGCCGCCCATTTCGAGGTGGCACTTCTTAAACGCCGGAGCGCACGCCTCGCTCACGAGACGTCCTACCTCTGTCGAACCGGTGAAACTCACCAAATCAATGCCGGGATGCTTCAGGAGTGGCGCGCCGGCCGAGGGACCATCGCCGAAGACGACATTTAACACGCCCTTAGGCAGGCCAGCCTCCTCGAGGGCTTGCGTCAAATGAAAAGTTGAGAGCGGAGTGTCTTCCGCCGGCTTCAGGACCATGGTGTTGCCGCAGATGAGCGCGGGCGTTGTCTTCCAGGAGGGAATCGCCATCGGGAAATTCCATGGAGTGATAAGTCCCGCGACGCCTGCCGGTTCGCGCACGGACATCGCAAATTTGCTCGGCAACTCGGAAGGCGTCGTATCGCCAAACATGCGCCGCCCTTCGCCTGCCATCAAGTAGGTCATGTCGATGGCTTCCTGGACGTCGCCGCGCGTCTCGGCGAGAACTTTACCCATCTCTTGAGTCATCGCGCGGGCAAAATCTTCCTTGCGCTTCAATAGAATTTCGGCAGCGCGGAAAAGAATCTCCGCGCGATGCGGCGCGGGCGTGAGGCGCCATTTGTTGAATGCGGCATCGGCGGCATCGACGGCGGCGTCGATATCGGTGTCGTCAGAAGCAGGAAAATGTCCCACGAGTTCGTGGCGGTTGGCAGGATTGCGATTCTCGAAAGTTTTTCCGCTCTTGGCGGGCACCCATTCTCCGTTGATGTAGTTTTTGAACGCGCGCGGTTCGAACGAAGTGGCCATCAGAAACCCTCCGGAAGCAGGGTAGCACAGGCGATCCTGGGTTTGTGCGCGGCGCAGAGCTCATTCGAGAAGTTAAGAATGCTCTCGGATAGCGCGTGCCGGCGCGACAACGGAATTTGTTTGCGATGTCCGAGCGTATTCGCTGATCACGTGCCAACATTCGTCAGGCTTTGGGTGGCATGCCAGTACTCTTAGGGCCTGACTCCGCGCTGCGCGCCCACATTGTTTTTTAAAACCACGTGCTCCCACGCGTCGGGCGAAAGACCAAGCGACAGCGAATAGCTGTTAACAGTTGCCAGTGTAACTACCATGCAACGCAGTAACTATATTGCTCACTGAAACGGTGCGCGGCGGAACACACGCTGGTTCTCTTGCCGGACGAGACACGAACTTTTTAGCGATTCCGTGCAAACCTAAGACTTCGAAGGGATTAACAACCTCACATCGGCAAATTCTCACCGCTTAAGAAGCGTTAAGAAGGTTAAAGAATTATCAAAGAAGTGTCATGTTGACGCCTTTCGATGAGCCGTGCTAGCCGGGATATGTAGGCCTCAGTGTGGGAGTTCTCACCGCAGGGCCTAGACGGGTGTCGCGGTCTTTGGGGTATTGCCCGGGCGGCCGTGCTTGCCGCCGACGATGGGATTGTAAACGCTTACTTCAACTCTAATTAAATGAATGGAATACCAACATAGAGGGGGTGTCTATGCAACGAGCAGGGAGATGGTGGTTCGGCACGGCATCGGTCGGCTTGGTTTGTCTCTTATTTGTATTCGCTGCGGAGCCGGCCCCAGCCCAGGTCCTGTACGGATCGGTGGTGGGAAGTGTAAAAGACTCAAGCGGCGGGGCGATTCCCACGGCTTCGGTTACAGCGGTTTCGGAGCAAACGAGGCTCACGCGAAAAGTGGTCAGCGATGCGGCGGGAAACTACACGATTTCAACGCTGCCCGCCGGCACATACGACGTAAGTGTAACGGCGCAAGGTTTTAAGACATACGTGAAGACGGCCGTGCCGATCATTATTAACGGAGTGGCGCGCGTGGACGCCACGCTGGAAGTCGGCACTGTAACTCAAACCGTGGAAGTAATGGCCGGGGCGCAATTGCTGCAAACGGATCGCGCCGACGTTCACACAGATTTAAG
>DATEME010000262.1:0-3213 GCA_035275865.1 Candidatus Acidiferrales bacterium
CCGCGGTTCCTGCCCTGGGTGAGGTTTTGAGAAGGGACAGGCAATAGGCAATGGAGTGCATGAGCCACGATCCAGACGAAATTTCCCGCGCCTTTAAAAAGCACTGCTCTAAGTGCGGCGCCTGGAATCAGGTTATTGTCCATCGTATGCCAACAGATGGAGATTGGGACGAAGCCCATCCCTATTTCTGTGCTGACTGCGGTCACCAACTCGACACTGAACGCGGCTTCCGTATTTCAGTCGAGAAGGATCGAGATTAGTGATTCCCATACCAATTTGAGCCGATCGGCCGACATTCCAATATTCAGGTTATGGACGCGGCTCTGCAAGATTTTGAAGTCTCGGCCGTTCATGCCTGGCATGTTAAAGTCGGCAAGCTATAGTACGACGAGCGTCGAACAAACTCGTCAAGCCTGATCCGCAAACTGCGGTGGATGGGCATGGAAAGGAGGGATTGGCCCAGCGCGGCGTTCCGCCAGCGGACAGCGTGTTGGCAGCTCCGCACGAGACGGATTGGCACCTGTCGGTTCCGAAAACTTTATTCATAGGATTCGCGATCGCCAGCGAATCAGAACATGATTGCTGAACGATCGCAACTACCTCCCTTTTCGTCCCCGCTCTGTGCGACTGCTTCAAATCGCGACGACGGCTTGAAAGTGAAATCCTGGTCAGCTCAACCTCCTGCGGCAGCGCGCGCCACGTCGGCTGCATTTGAGCTCAAAGGGCGCCGTTGCCTTGATAGCTATCATCAAACGGCCACTCGCAGCAAAGCCTGAGTGGTGCGCGCGAGGTCATCGAGCGGGCGGTTTTTTCTGCCCGAGGTCATGCGGGAGTTCTGCCTCAGGGCGTTAATTACGCATAGGGCCGCTGTCTCAAGCCGTAAGTTTGCAGGACTGGATGCTTGCGAATTAGCGTCGCGAGTCGGCGCGCGGATCAAGCCTTACGTCCATGCCAAACAAGCAAGGACCGCCGAATAATGGCAACTCGCTGCGAGCAGCACAAAACCATGCCAGATCGCGTTGTGAAAGCGCAGGCCCCGCCAGACATGAAAGAGCGTGCCAAGCGAGTAGAGAATGCCGCCGATCGCGAGCAGCCATAGGCTCGCGCTCGGGAGGGCGGACGCAAGCGAGTCGTAGGCAATGACACCGCTCCAACCCAGCAGCAGGCAAAGAACGACCGCCAGGCGATCGAACCGCCCGGGAAGCGCGAGCTTCAGAGCCATGCCGATGATGGCGCTCAACCACACGCCGACGCCGAGACCTGCCGAAGCCAGAACGCTTTTCATCTGCGCCAGGAACGGCGTGTAGGTTCCGGCGATCAACAAATAAATCGCGGAGTGGTCGAAGCGGCGCAGAACCCACTTGGCGGGCGAGACCGGCCACATGTTGTAGGCGGCCGAGAGCGCGAGCATCGTCACGAGGCCGATGACGTAGACCAAGATCGGCGCGACTTCGATGCGTTCGATCCTGACTGCGATCACGACGATCGTGACGGCGCCGATGAGCCCCAGACAGACGCTTATCGCATGCACGATGCCATCGGCGATGATTTCAGCGCGGTCGTAATCCCAGTCGATTTGCCCCGCATACATGGCGGGCGATGAAGCACGGGACTCGCGCGAAAATGTCATGACCTGCGGCAACTCGATAATCCTGTTCATGTTCTCGACGCCGCGTTTGTGACCCAATGTATGGTCCGGCCGTGCGTTGCAAGAGGACTTCGCCTGCTGGCGGGGCCGGAGCACGGCCGGACCGTCCCATGAGCGGATATTCCTGGAGGTCACATCTGCCGGCACGCCCTAAAGCGGACGCAGCGTCCATTCTTCGGCGACGTCGGACTTTCTTGCACCAACTGCCAGAAGCAGGCGTTCCGTCGCGGATCGGTCGGAACCGATTCCCTTCTCGAGCTGCCCGATCGACCGGAACCCCCTGGCAGATCGGGGGTCTGTGAGCATCGCACGAAGCGTTCGCTTTTGGCTCCACTCGCGGATCGCAGTCCAAGCCATTCGCATCCTCCCATAGATGAACGTCCGCACCATAGACCAAGGCCGTTCCCGGGGCACGCGGCAATTTGCCTTGCCGGATTAACTTTCGGTGCGCATCCAAGCCCATTGCCATGCTCCACGCCACAATCAATTTGTAGATATGAGCTATTTTGCTCAGACTCCGGACGGATAAAGGCCTAAGCAAATAATAATCGATACGCGATCGCAACGCGTTCGGTGTTCAATTCAATTTGCTGAACCGGAACCTGTCCGGGTGTCCGTGGTCTCGCTCCGAAACATGTCGGGCGAAAGGAAATAACATGCAATTACCTTCAATCCTGCAAGGAGAATCGCTGAAGCGTCTGCTGCAAGGCGCAGCCGCTGGTGCCGTCGCAACGATGTTTGTTGGCTTTTACTGGGGTGGCTGGTCGCTCGGCAGCACCGCTGACAAGATGGCAAAAGAGCGGTCAGAGCTGGCGGTCATAGCGGCGCTGGCACCCGTGTGCGCCGACAAATTCCGCGCACTGCCGGACGCCGAGGCGAAGCAAGTCGCGCTTTCGAAGGTCGACTCGTGGAAGCGTCGGGACGAATTCCCCAAGGAGTTCGTGACCCTCCCGGGTGAATCCTACCCGAGTTCCGCCCTTGTGGACGCGTGTTACACGCTGTTGCTTGCGCCGAAGTCAGCCGCGCTCAAATGAGATAGGCGCATATTTCTAATGGCGCCGACTGGGAGGTTGCGAGATGTGGCCCTATCTTCACGTGTTGGTCCCTCTATGCACCGTCGCGTTAGCCAGCGCGCTGTGTATTGGCGTCGTGTCATTCATCTTAGGACACTCAAAGCCTCAGGCATAAGCTCATGGTATTCATGCCAAACAGATCGGCTCCAGATTATTGGTTCGAAAAGGCGGAACAGTGTTTTCGGCGCTCTCGGACCGATTCGAACGTACGAGTCGAACTTGAAGCCCTGGGCAATGTTTTCATGGTCAAGGCAGTTGAACTCGATATAAAACTTCAGAAACTTGCAAAGGCAACTACACCGCTTCTTCCCCCCGCACGGGGGTGACGACTATGGACAAGCTGCATTTTGACCGCACCGACTATTCAGTTGTTGTGAAGAACAGGGCACCGCCTCCGAGCTCCTGGAAGTGGGAGATTTATCGTGCCGGGAGATCAAGCCCGGTAAAGCAATCATCGGTCTTTTTTCACACCATGGTGACCGCCAATCGGGC
>DATEME010000263.1:0-3916 GCA_035275865.1 Candidatus Acidiferrales bacterium
TGGCAGACGCGCTAGCTTCAGGAGCTAGTTCTCGCAAGGGAGTGGAGGTTCGAGTCCTCTCTTGGGCACCATTTTCCCGGAATTTTGGCGTTTCGGGTAATTTTGACCTACCTAGTCGTAGTTTTTGTCCGACAAGGCATCCATTTTTTACACACACTGCATCATTTTTACCTTGACGGGCAAGCTGCAGCCGCCTATTACTGGATTTGCCCAGACAACTCTAGGGGGTTCCCTTTACCTTGAAACGCTCTGCCATCGTCGCCGCCATAGCCGTGCTTTTCGCAGCACCAAGTTTCAGCCAAAATGCCAGCATCCGTCCTCTCCAGATTCCGGCGGGGGCGATCGTCAACTTCGAGCTTCAGTCTCGCCTAAACCCATCGGCCAGCGATCCGGCCGACACCCTGCCTGCGGGCACAAAACTGCGCGTCAAGATTCTGGAGAGTATTGACTCGCGCGTGGATCAAGACGGGTCTGCCTTTCAAGGAGTCCTGGTTTCCCCGCTCGAGCAAAACAATCGTGTGGTGCTGGGAGCGAACGCCCAGGTGAATGGCCTTTTTGCGCTGCTTCGCAGCAGACAGCATCCGGAGGGATTCAAGTATGAACTCCTGGTGACGAACGTGGTGGATGCCGGGCGCTCTTACGTAGTGACCGCGTCGCTCGATCCTTCATTGTTCGAGCCGACGGCGACGCAGACGGCTGCACAGTCTTCGATGAGCCAGCGTTCAGTCGAGCAGAACTAGTTTGAGCAAAAGCAACGCTCACAGAATTCCCGGTCCCTGCGCGAAGCGGATATCCTTGCCCATCCGCTTCGCGCGGAGATGTTTTGCGAGGAGATAAAGGAGGCAGAGGACGCA
The DNA here is from genome assembly GCA_035275865.1 of Candidatus Acidiferrales bacterium. Taxonomy (GTDB): domain Bacteria; phylum Acidobacteriota; class Terriglobia; order Acidiferrales; family UBA7541; genus Palsa-295. The sequence continues at coordinate 855 of DATEME010000263.1, forward strand.
AAGGAGGTATAGGAGAAAACCTGTCCCGAGATGCCCTGACATTCAGAACCCACAGCGCACCCATATCTTGCGAATCAACAGCGACTGATTTCCCCTGATTTCCCACCAAACGAAGCTGAAACTCCGATCGACAATTTGTGCCTTCCTGCAGGCTCAATGTGACTGCACAAAGCGTGATGGCGTAAACAAACAAGAGGGGTCCTTCGCCCGCTTTCAGCGGGCTCAGGATGACGCCTTTAATCGAACGCTCGTGCTTGCAGTCATTCCATTCGCGGAATCGTCACGCGGGACGCGTGGTGGCCTATGGATCGGTGCGCGCGCTATAATCGCGGGATGCAAACTGAGGGCAAGACGCAGAAGATGCACGGCACGACGATTTTGTCTGTACGCAAGGACAACAAAGTGGTGGTGGCGGGCGACGGACAGGTGACGCTGGGCGAGAGCGTGATCAAGCACAACGCGAAAAAAGTGCGGCGCCTTTATGACGGGAAAGTGCTGGCAGGTTTTGCAGGCAGCACGGCGGATGCACTTTCGCTTTTCGCGCGATTCGAGGGGAAATTGCAGGAGTTTCACGGCAATCTGGCGCGGGCCGCGGTGGAACTTGCCAAAGACTGGAGGACGGATCGTTCGCTGCGGCATCTGGATGCGCTGCTGGTGGTAGCGGACGGCAAGGCTACGTTTCTGTTATCGGGCAACGGCGATGTGATCGAGCCGGATGACGGAATCTGTGCGATCGGGTCAGGCGGGCCATTCGCGCTGGCATCGGCGCGCGCGCTGCTGAAACACACAAAGCTGAGCGCGAAAGAGATCGCTCAAGAGGCGATGCGCCTCGCGAGCGAAATTTGTATCTTCACGAACGAGAATTTCAGCATCGAAGAATTGTGAGCGGCGTTTGGGCGACACCAGAGGCAGGGAAAAAGCAAGGATATGGTGATCTATTTGAGCGGAGAATCGCAGCCGGCAGAGACCGAGGCGCTGCCATCGTTTGACGAACTTACGCCTCGCGAGATCGTGGTAGAACTCGATAAATACATTGTTGGCCAGGCAGCTGCAAAGAAGGCGGTAGCGGTAGCGCTTCGCAATCGCGTGCGGCGACAGAAGCTTTCGCCTGAGCTTGCCGAAGATATCCTGCCGAAAAACATTCTGATGATCGGGCCGACGGGCGTGGGGAAGACGGAAATCGCGCGGCGCCTGGCACGGCTGGCAGGCTGCCCGTTCGTGAAGGTTGAAGCTTCGAAATACACCGAAGTGGGATATGTAGGGCGCGACGTGGAATCGATGGTACGGGACCTAGTCGAAACCGCCATCGACATGGTGCGGGAAGAAAAGCTGGATGAAGTTGCCGAGCGCGCCGAGCAGTCGGCCGAAGAGCGGCTGCTTGATCTGTTGCTGCCGTCGGCTCCGCAGCCTTCGGATTCGGCGGCTACCGCTTCATCCGCGACGAGCGACACGCAACGCAAAGAGCAGATGCAGCGCACGCGGGACAAGTTGAGAGTTCAACTGCGCGAAGGAAAGCTCGATCAGCGGCTGGTGGAAGTGGAGGTCCGGGAACGCTCGATGCCCTCATTCGAGATCATCTCGAATCAGGGAATCGAAGAGATGGACATCAACATGAAGGATTTCGTTTCCGGGATGTTTGGGCAGCAGAAGAAGAAGCGCAAGATGACGGTCTCGGAGGCGTTCGATTATCTGATTCAGGAGGAAGAGAACCGGCTGATCGACATGGACCACGTGACGCGGATTGCGGTGGACCGCGTGGAGCAGATGGGAATTCTGTTCATCGATGAGGTGGACAAGATTGCGGGACGCGAGGGCGGACACGGACCTGATGTCTCGCGCGAAGGCGTGCAGCGGGATATTTTGCCAATCATCGAAGGTACGACGGTGAACACGCGTTATGGCATGGTGCGGACGGATCATATTCTCTTCATCGCCGCCGGGGCCTTTCACACCACGAAGCCGTCTGACTTGATTCCTGAACTGCAGGGGCGCTTTCCGATTCGCGTGGAACTGGGTTCGCTGAATGAAGCGGACTTCGTAAGAATTTTGACCGAGCCGAAGAACGCGCTCGTGAAGCAGTACATCGCGCTGCTCGATACGGAAGGATTAAAGCTTGCGTTCAGCGAGGATGCAATCGCAACGATTGCGCGTTTTGCGGCCAAGGTGAACGAGCACACAGAGAATATCGGCGCGCGGCGGCTGCATACTATTCTCGAGAAGGTGCTGGAGGATATTTCTTTCGAAGCTCCGGAAATGAAGAAGAAAACGGTAAAGATTGACGCCGCTTACGTCTCCAAGCAGCTCGCGAATATCGTGAAGGACCAGGATCTGAGCCGCTACATCCTTTAAGCGATGAACATCCGCACTTCGGGGGCTCCGCGACGCGCGACGAGAAGACATGCTGCGGTTGGCGTCCTCCTGATGGTGTCCGTTCTGGCGTGTATCGATCTGACGGGCTGCGCTTCGCCGGGAGAACCGGTGGAGCGCCGGCCTCCGGTTCCCACCGCGATCACGGATCTTGCCGCCGAGCAGATCGGAAACGACGTAGTACTCACGTGCACAGTTCCAAGAGAGACGGTAGACCAGAAGCCACTTGAGGAGCCCCCGGCTTTCGAAATTTATCGCGCGATCGACACGACGGCGAATGGATCGACGAGCGGGCCAGGTGTGACACTTTCGCTCTTGGTCACGATTCCTTCGGCGATGGTCGGTACGTATACGATCGGCGATCATTTTCGCTATGCGGACTCGCTGACGGCCGGGGATTTTTTGCCGAATCATCAGCAAAGCGTCGCGGCTTACGTGATTCGGACGCGCGCTTCCCTCAAGAAGGAATCGGCCGAATCGAATCGCGTGGAGTTGCAGGTTTATGCGGCGCCGCTGCCGATCAGCGACTTGAGTGCGCGGGCAACGCAGTCAGCGATCGTGCTCTCGTGGACGGCCCCGAAGACGACTCTTACCGGCGATACGCCGCAGGTGGGTTATCGCATTTACCGAGCAAGTGCACAAACGCCCGGCACGGCTGCGGGAGTGAGCGAGTTAGTCGCGCCGAGTGCAGACAC
>DATEME010000264.1:0-6913 GCA_035275865.1 Candidatus Acidiferrales bacterium
ATACGGGGCCCTGCCTTACAGGACGAGCAGTGGGGATCGGGCGGAGTTCATGCTCGTGACCTCGCGGGAAACGCGTCGGTGGATCATCCCCAAGGGTTGGCCAAAAAGGGGCAAATCGCCCCATCGGTCCGCAGCGCGCGAGGCATTCGAGGAGGTATCCCGACCTTGAGCCATACGACGCGAAGCACACCGGCGCGGCTTCACCGTGCTGAGGACATCGGCAGCGCGCTCAAGGGAGGCGTGAACGTCTGCCAGCGACAACTGGTCGACGAAGTGCTCGGACTTCTTGTTACGGAGTTCGTTCCCAATTTTGGCCGCGAGGGCGCGACACCTATTCAGCGTGGCTCCAATGCCGTGGCGCTTATTGCCGCGGGGATAATCTTGAATTTTGCGCTTCAAGCGCTTAACGCGGTCCCCTCGTGGTTTGTATTCCTATCCGCACAGGTTGGCATTGTAGCGGACATCTACTCCGCGCCGTGGGCGCTTGTCTTAATTCCAGGAGGTGCTTTTCTGATTTGGCGTGGACGACAATATGCTGCTCAAGCAAGTGCTAAACGCATCATCTCCGACTCCAAACCGCACCTGTTGTATTTACGAGCCTTTCGAAGCGATCCCTCAACTGCGAAACAAGCATTCTACGCTCTTGATTCCGTTAACTTGCTGTTGGGTCTTCAAAGCGAGGAGGAACAGCTGGCCGAAGTGCTGCAGCCATTTGGAGGGCTCATAGCGATCGGCCGACCAGGCGAGAGCCTGCCCACACCCGGCGCGGCGCGCATTTATACGTCTGACGAAGAATGGAAAGACGTCGTCAAACGTCCGCTGGCCTGTCCGGGGCGCTACGGTCATTACGCATAGACTAGTTGCCGCCGTTCCAGAGGGGCCGGCCGATCGCACCGCTAGCAGCGGCGATCAGAATTCTCATCGCACTTCCCTGTTCAGCTCGCTTTGCGGTGACTCGCGAGCTTTCTTGTCGGCCGTTTTCTGATGTTGGCGGCAGACGACCCTTAGCCCACGTCCAGCCATTATCATTTCGATTAGAAATGTAACCAACGCTGCAAGTGTGAAGACAATCGCGCCTCCAAAAAGACCGAACAAAATGGCCCTGAGGGCCTTGACACTGACATCCGCATTGCCCAACGCGCCGAGAAACAATACAAGCACAGCGGCGCAGGTTGCCACGCCGCCGACCGTTGCCAACATGACGGCCACGTCCAGGATGAGCGATCGCCTCCGCAGAAAATCGAGTTGCGCAGATAAGAACTCCGTGTCGGCCGCTCCGCGTTGCAAGTCCGCGCTCAGTAGGTGAACTCGATCGGCGACGCGACCCAATCGCGTCGAAAACACGTTGAGTAACGCGGCCACTGCGGTGAGGAGGAAGGCCGGCGTCAAAGCGAGTTGGATTACGTCAGTGACGGAAGACTGATCAGAGCCAAGCCAGGGCTCCGCGGCCATGCTTAGGACTACGAAGAAGCCCACGATGGCACCGCCTACGATAACTTCTCTGTAGCTCATAGTTGTCTCCAAAGTCATCCAATGTGGTGCCTCGTGGAGCAGCCTTGGCGTTTGCATAATCCCCAATATGGAACGCGAAAAATAGATTTCGCGAAGTGCTCACAAGCATCCGGCGTCGCCCCCGCCGCCTCTACAGTATAGAAGGCCTTGCAGTCGCGCTTCGTTCTACACGCGTTCAAGCGCGATTACTTGACCCTTGCGTACCCGCCACCCTCTACGCGCCCGACACGCCCACGGCGATCACCAACCTGTTCACCGGCCGGCCGGCGCGGGGCATCGTCTGATGGCGGATCTCGGCCCGCTGTCCGATCTCGCCCCCGCGTTTCCGACCGCCGGCGCTCTGGGGGCGCTGCGCAGTGTTGCAGAGGCTGCTGGACGCGACGAGTTCAGCCCGCTCTGGGCAGGACAGTCCTTCCCGCTCGCAAAGCCGATGTCCGCAGCAGCGTTGATACGGATGCTCGCCGGCGCAAGCGCCTGACGGCGACGCCGGCCTACCAGATCCTCTCCGCCCTGGGCGCCGATTCAGGCCTAAGGTGCTCCCGCGGACACCGTGACGACGGTTGCCGCGCGCCGCAGGTCGAGCCAGAGTCCTCGCGGCGTGCGGCCGATCCGTTATAAGAGTCAAGAGAGATCGCGACATCGGAAGGCGAAGTCGAGAAAAAGGGCGACGACGATGGCTGATCTTTTTTTGCGTGAAGTTAAGCGTATGCATCAGTTGCGCCAGGACATCAACGAGATGACACCAGAGGAAGTTGATGAGCTGATACGAGGACTGGGCGATGGGCTGGCGTTTCAGCTTGGCGTCTACCTTCCGATTACGGCCTTGGCCTCGATAGCTCTCCTGCAGCCGGTCAAGGGCGCCGTCGTGGCGCTGCAATGGGCGCTCAGGATGCACGGCTTCGGCGCGCACCCGCCCGACGAACTCCAGGCTTGAGGCGGAAGGTGCCTCAACAAAACGACGTCGGAGAAGCAGGCGCAAGCGCCAGCAATTTCATTCGCAGCATCATAGCGTCTGACGTCGAGACCGGCCGCACGCGCGTCGTGGTCACGCGCTTTCCACCCGAGCCGAACGGCTTCCTCCACCTGGGGCACGCGAAGTCGATCGTGCTGAATTACGAGCTTGCGAAGGAATTCGGCGGCCGTTGCAACTTGCGCCTCGACGATACGAACCCGGCAAAGGAGAGGGTGGAGTACATCGACGCGATCAAGCGTGACGTCCAGTGGCTCGGATTCGATTGGGCGCAGGGCCTCCACTTCGCCTCCGACTACTTCGAGCAGCTCTACGCGTGGGCCTGCCATCTCGTCCGCATCGGCAAGGCCTACGTGGACGACCAGTCCGCGCACGATATCAGAGAGGGCAGGGGGACATTGACGAGCCCTGGCCGGAACAGCCCGTTCCGCGACCGCAGCGTGAAGGAAAATGCTGAGTTGTTCGCGCGGATGCGCGCCGGCGAGTTCAGGAACGGCGAGCGGGTGCTCCGCGCGAAAATCGACATGGCGTCAGCGAACCTCAACCTGCGCGACCCCGTCATCTACCGTATTCTCAACGCCAGCCATCCGCGCACCGGCACGGCCTGGCACATCTACCCGAGCTATGACTTCGCGCACGGCCAGAGCGACGCCATCGAAGGGGTGAGCCACTCGCTGTGCACCCTCGAGTTCGAGGACCACCGACCTCTCTACGACTGGTTCCTCGACAACCTCCCGGTGCCATCGCGACCCCGACAGTATGAGTTCGCTCGCCTGGGTATTACGCATACCGTCCTCTCAAAACGCGCGCTGACGGAGCTAGTGCGCGACGGCCACGTGGCGGGCTGGGACGACCCGAGGATGCCGACGCTTGCAGGCCTGCGCCGACGCGGCGTGCCTCCCGAGGCGGTGCGTCGGTTCATACGCGGCGTCGGAGTTTCGAAGGCCAACAGCACAGTCGACGACGGTGTCCTAGACGCAGCTATCCGGGATGTCCTTAATGAGCGGGCTCCCCGACGACTGGCGGTGCTCAAGCCGCTCAAAGTGACAATCGAGAACTACCATGCGGGCCGGATAGAGGAGTTCGACGCGCCAAACCACCCGGCGGACCCGGCCTTCGGGACGAGAGTCGTCCGGTTCTCCCGCGAGGTGTACATCGAGCAAGACGACTTCCACGAGGCGCCACCACACGGTTTCCGGCGCCTCGCGCCGGGCCGCGAGGTGAGGCTCCGCTACGCCTACCTCGTCACTTGCCATGATGTCGTGAAGGACGCAGCAGGCCGTGTGGTCGAGCTACACTGCGCCTACGACCCCGACAGCAGGAGTGGCGCCGGCGCCGGCGGACGAAAAGTCGGGGCGACAATCCACTGGGTCAGCGCCGTGGATGCGTTGCCAGCAGAGGTCAGGCTCTACGGCCGGCTCTTCTCAGCAGCGAGTCCGAGCCCGACGGACCTCGCAGCCGACCTCGACCCACATTCCATGCATACGCTACGCGGCTGCCTCGTCGAGCGCGCAACCGCCTCCGATCCCCACGGCGAGGCGTTGCAGTTCGAGCGCCAAGGCTATTTCAGCCACGACGATGATTCCCGCCCCGAACGGCTGGTCTTCAATCGAACCGCCTCGTTGCGCGAGAGTCCGGGAAAGCCGCCGACAGCGAGCCTCGACCTTCTCAGAAAAGAGACGGTGGTTTCCGAAAACACGCGATTATCTGAATAGGCGAAAGCCCCTGGTTGTACTTACACGGATCGAGATCAATTGGAGGCTACAATGAAAACGTCGATTGCGCTTATTGTTGCGGAAACGCGGAGAACAGTCGGTCGGCTTGCACGTGGCGCGGCAGCGCAGGCTCGTCGAGTACTAGCGAGCGGCGGCGACCTTCGATCGGTCACGCAAACGAGTGCCACCATTTACCGCGGCGCACCCAGAGGCGAGCTGAGCTTCAGCCATTCGGCCGTGTTGCGTCGCTACTATTGAGGCCCACGCGCAGCCTGGCCAGCTTCTCGCCTCGCCGAAATCGAAGCCTCTGGTTTGTGGCCCGGTCCGGTGGTGACTGAAATCAACCCCGAGGAGCCGTTCTGGCAGGCCGAGCCCGAGCATCAGAGCTACCTGCAACGGCACCCGAGGGGCTACAGCTGCCACTTCGTTCGGCCGAACTGGCGGCTGCCGTGGGCCCACACATTCCGGAGACCCGCGACAGCCGAGGGGCCGAAAGACTGAGCCGCCGCTGTCGCCGATGATCAGGCACAGATGAGGCTCGTTGCTACGCTGATGGCGAGGCGAAGAAGTCGGCTCCGCAGTGCCGGCGCATAATAGCGGTGGCGGCCTCGAATTGCTCTGCACTGGCGGGGTGGACGATCAACACGATGCCGCCATTGAGGATCTGACTCTCGGTCATCCACTCGTGGACGTGCGCTTCGTGGCGCTCCGCCGTGGTGGTGGCCGCGTTCACCCTTGCGGGCCGCGTGCCCCACGCCGGCCGCCGCCGTCGCCTAGCTGATCCGAACCCCGCACATACCCGCGATGATCGCGGCCGAGATAACGGCGCTTATTGCGACGCCCGCGCCCCAAAGACGATTTGCGGCGCGTCGATCGACGCCGTGCGCGATCAGCACCACCCGCAATCCCGACGCAAGGTGGCTTAGGACAAAAAACACGCCGAGCGCGTAATGAGGCAACAGGCGGATATTCCATGCGTCATGAATGAGCCCGGTCGGGGCTCCGATCGCGAAATTCCAATCGGTCGGTATACCGAGAAAGCTTCGAGCGTAGATGAAAACCGAGTTCATGTGCCCGAGGATGTACAGCGAGAGGTAGGCCCCCGAGGCGACCTGAAATGTCCGATGGAAGCCCTGCGGGGCGGCACTCCAACGCCATGCCAGAAACAGGCCGGTGCCGATCTGGAAAAGCATGGCCGCGACCAACAGCGGTTCACCCACGCCAGAGCGGTAGACAACGCGGCCGATCTTCATGACGGCCGCATGTGCGTCGGGGCCGATCAACCCAAACAGGTGATTGGCTAGATGGAACGCCACGTATAGGCACAAGACCGCCGCCGTCATTCCGTGGACGATGCGCCAGCGCCCCACGGTCGGCCGCGTTGCAGCGACGGGATTGCGGGCGGTCTGTGACCAAATCGCGATTGCGAGCCAAAGCACGCACCACACGATTTCGTCGGGGATAGGGCTGTGAATCAGGGCCTGAACGACGCCAAGAAAGACATAGAGCGTTGGGGCCGCCACGCCGGCATAGGCGAGCCGCCGCGCCCCTGGATCGGCGTCGGGCCGGCAAGCGAGCGCGAGCGCGAGAAACGGCACGACGAACGCCACGGCCAGGATCAAGGTCGCGCCGACAATTGCGAGAGGCGAAGGCGTTGCGGCCTGCGTGCCGACGACGGCATGAAAGGCCCGGAGTAGAAAAGGGTAGCAAATGGCCGCCGCTGCGGGAGCCAGCGCCAAATAGTCGAAGCGCGGCCCGATCGTGGCGCTTCGGTCCCGCGGCTGAGCAAACGCGTCCACGCCGACCTCCATGCGCTCGTTTGTAGTCTGAACGTCGGTCGGACCCGAAAGGTCGCTAACCGAAACGAATGGTCACAATAAGCCCTTCAATCTTCCGGCTTGCCGCACCAGCTTGCCGGACTCGCCATTGGCCTCAGCGAAACCGCGGCAAGAGCAGAGCGCCTACGCATGCGGCCGCCTAGTGACGCAGGACGGGATATCCGTTCACGTAAATCCAGTCGGTGGCCTTGGCGGGCACGTGGCACCCCTGGCAATCGGAATGGTAGTCCGTCGAGGTGGTCTTGAGCGGCTTGTCCGCGTCGAACCACGACCATCCCCACCCGTCGCCCCACAACGGGTTGCCGGGGTGCGTTCCCTTGCTGTCTCTTACCATGACGAACCAGCCCTTGAGCTTGTCGGCGTGGCTTACTGTGCCGGTGGTCATCTCGTTCGTCGAGGTCGCGAAGACCTCTTTCACCAGAACGGCGCCGTCCGGAAAGTGCCCCGTCTTCCGGTAGGCGTCGATCGCCCCCGGGGAGGCGTAGACGGCGTGGATTTCCTTCGAGCCTTGGCCGCTGTCGGCGGCAATCGCCCAGCTCCCGAGCGCTTGGTAGAGGGTTCGGTAGTCTGCCGGCACGCGCAGGTGCCCGGCGGCGTCCACCACGTTCGCGGTCGGGCCGGCCGGAGCCGCTCCGCTGATCTGAGCGAGCGCCGCCACGGTGCCGGCGACCAGCGAGACGGCGACAGCCAGGCCGACAGTCCTCGATAATTTCATGGGGGTCTCCTTTGCTGCCCGCGCTACATACTCCGCCAGGGTGCCGTCGCGATGCCAGTCGGCGAGGCCGAACACTCGCTGTCCTACCGACAGTCCCGTCGTGCCGTAGCCGAGAGCGGTGACCACTCCGGCCAGCTCGTGGCCGGGGATCGACGGTGTTCGG
>DATEME010000265.1:0-5683 GCA_035275865.1 Candidatus Acidiferrales bacterium
ACAGGTCGACGACTTACTCGAGCAAATCCGCATTCGCGCGGCGCGCAACGAACGCGTGCTCGTCACCACGCTCACCAAGCGGATGTCCGAGGATCTGGCGGAGTATCTCGCCGAAGCGGGCGTGCGGTGCCGATACCTGCATTCGGAGATTGAGACGCTCGAGCGCATTCGCATCCTGCGCGATTTGCGCCGCGGTGAATTCGACGCGCTGATCGGCATTAACCTGTTGCGCGAAGGTCTGGATTTGCCGGAAGTTTCTCTCGTCGCAGTTCTCGACGCCGACAAGGAAGGCTTCTTGCGCAGCACCACATCTCTGATCCAGACGATCGGCCGCTGCGCGCGTCACATCGAAGGCCGCGCGATCCTCTACGCGGACAGGATGACCGACTCGATGCGCCAGGCCATGGGTGAAACCAGCCGCCGCCGCTCCAAGCAGGAAGCGTATAATCGCGAAAACAACATTACGCCACAATCGATCGTCAAGTCCGTCGACATGCAGCTCGCAAAAATCGTCGAAGCCGATTACATACCGGTTCTCGGCGACGACACGATTGGCGAGATCAGCAGCGAAGAGGATCTGCAAATGGCCATTGCGCAGCTCGAAGAGCAGATGCGCGCCGCGGCCAAGAGTTTCGAATTCGAACGAGCCGCCGCCCTGCGCGATCGCATTCGCGGCCTCAAGCAACGCGATCTCGGCGTGATCGAAACCACGGAAGTCTCCTCCGCCCCCGACGCTGCAAAACCTCCGGCGCAACCCGCCATTCCGGCCGCTCCACGTTCTAAAGCCTCATCTGGACGAAACCGCTGAGCCCGCCATCGCGTCTGAAGTTTGACAGCGGAGGGCGGCCGCACTAGTCTACTGCCCACTCAGGATCGGGCCGGGGCGCCTGGGCAGCACCACAAACTAAAACTGAGAGGGATGGGGATGAATCGCACACGAAATTCATCAGGGTTCGCGTCTGCCTGCGCGGGAGGTCTGCTGGCCGGACTCGGAATCTGCGCGCTCGTGCTCGCCGGCACGTTCGCATTTCACTCTTCGGCCTTGGCCCAAGGCGGGCCGCCACAAGGAGGACCGCCGCCCGGCCAAATGGGCGGACCGGGAGGCGGCCAAGGAGGCCGCGGTGGCCGTCAACAAGCTCCTCCGAAGCCGTTCCCGCTGACGCTCACGATCACGGACGGCACAACCGCAGCGTACCGCGTCCGTGAACAACTGGCCGGCATCAGTTTTCCCAGCGATGCTGTCGGACAGTCGACCGCCGTTGCTGGCACGGTCGTGTTCAACAAGGACGGCTCAATCGACACAAACCAGTCCAAGCTGACCTTTGACCTGCGCACGCTGAAAAGCGACCAAGCGATGCGCGACGGCTACATCCAACGCCGCACGCTCGAAACCGATCAGTATCCCAGCGCCGAGTTCGTGCCAAAGTCGATCACCGGAATGCCAAACCCGCTCGACGGCCAGATCGGCTTCCAATTGACCGGCGATATGACGGTTCACGGGAAAACCGCGCCAGTCACGTGGCAGGGAATCGCCACGGTCGACAACAACAACGGCATCGTCGCGGGCCGCGCCAGCACGGATTTCAAATTCGAGACTTTCGGCATGTCACAGCCTCAGATCGCTCGCGTCATGAGCGTCAACGACAACATAAACCTCGAAGTCGAATTCCGCTTCAAGGCGAACTAATCGCTTTTCCCGCGAGCCCGGCCGTTCTCAATGAGCGGCCGCGTTCTTTTTTGCGTGGCACAGCCACTCTTGGCCGTGCAGCTTTGATGGCTGTGTGGGTATGAAAAATAGCGGGGCCACGAACAAAACTACGTGTGGTCCAGCTGCGCTTTCAACACGTCAATCTGGAGGTTCTTGACGCCAAGGATTCTGCGAAGGCGGGAATTTTCCTGCTCCAATTGCCGAAGGCGGCGGACGCCCTTGGCATCCAGTCCTTCATACTGCATTTTCCAGTTGTAGAACGTAGCCTCGCTGATCCCCGCGCGGATGCAAATCTCGCGAACCGGGACGCCCGCTGCGGCCTCATCGAGCAGCTTCACTACATCTTTCGGCTTGAAACGACTCTTCCGCATAGTCTCATCCCCGAAAGGCAAAATACGAAAGAGACAAAGCGAACAAAGTGAAGACAGGGCAGGACGCGCCGCCAAGCACATCCTGCCCCGCCCAAGTTGCAGTTAGAACTTCAGTTTCAGAGCCAGCACGACGATGCGCGCCGGGTTGGTGGCCGTGACTTGGCCGAAGGTTGATGATGTCTTTCCGGTACTCAGCGAGGTGAATTCCGTATGGTTGAACGTGTTGTACGTTTCCAGACGAAACTCCAGCGAGTGGGCTTCATTCTTGTCAAAGCGGAAATTCTTGAGCAATGACATGTCCCAGTTGTTGAGTCCCGGCCCGTAATACTCGACCCTACCGCCACTGCCGAAGCCGCAGGTCGCGTAGCTGTTGTATACGCAGCCTGCGCCCCCTGTAGGATCGGCGAAAGCTGCTGCGTTCAGGTATTGAGGTGCGGCGCCTGCGTTGGCGTGCCGCGTGATTACCGGTTGGCCGGCTACCAGGTTCGTCCGAGTTGGAGCGGAATTTGAACCGGACAACCCACCAGAGTTAGAGACACCGATCGCTCCTGGTACGCCCGAAATGAACGTCGCTACGCCCGAGAAACCCCATCCGTTCGTGATCTGTTTGAGTACAGCATTTTCGAAGTGGGAGTTCGGGAGATTGTACGTCCAATTGATTTTCACACTGTGGTGACGGTCGTTTCCGTTCGGGCCGTAATAGGCTCTACGCGGAATTCCGAGATAATCCGCCGGCAAACCACCGTAGTCCAGTGATCGCGACCAGGTCCACGCCCCGCCCAGAGTCAAGCTGCGGCCGAAGCGCTTTATGATGGTCGTTTGCATCGAGTTGTAGTTGCCGTTGGCGTCGTAGGTGCTGTAGTTGATATTTCCGTAGCCCGGATTCGGCCTAAGCAGGTTTGCATTCGCCGTCTTACCCGAACTGATGTTTGCCGCCACGAAGTTTGTTCCGTACGGCAGGATGTTGTAGTCCGGATTCCGGAAGGCGTGGCGGAGCTGATTGCCCACGTACGACACGTCCAGCAGGATGCCGTGAGTCATGTCATGCTGCACGCCGAAGTTGTATTGATATGTTACGGGCAGCGAGTTGCTTGTGACGGTTCCGTTGACGTTGGCTGGACCGACCAATCCGCTCGCATTGGCCAACCCACCGGCGGGGTTAAATGACGTCGGGAGGATGGTGTTGTTGAACACGGTCGGCGTGTTGATCAGCGGCGGCCCTTCGAGGTAGACGAAGATCTGCCCATCCGTCGGGCCGTTGCGGTCATAGAAGACACCGAAACCGCCGCGAACCGCGGTCTTGCCGTTGCCGAAGACGTCGTAAGCAAACCCTACGCGTGGACCAACGCCGATCGAAGGCGTGTTGATGACGGAGCCGTTTGTGAACTTCACCATACCCTGATATGGGCTACCCGGCTTCGTGGGATCGAACAGCCCGATTGCACCGGACGCGACAACTGTGCCATTGCTCTCGCATCCGACCTTTGGGTTGGCAGCGCAAGGTTGGATAAGGCCGGGTTGAGCGGTCGGATTGTATGCAGAACCAATACCGCCGTTCGTCGAGGCGTTAACACCAATTGTCGAGGCGGAGCTGGGAATGAACGCCGCGACGGTCTGTTTGGCTACCGTGTCCGGGAAAATCAATTGAAAACGGACGCCGTAGTCGAGGGTCAGGCGACGAGTGGCTTTCCAAGTATCCTGGCCGAACCACTCGATCTGATGGTAGCGACCGTGCCCGACTGGACGGAAGTCCGATTCGGTGTAGCTGTTGAAAATACCCAGATATGCGTTTGAGAAAGAATCGCCCGTATCGAGCGGATTTAAGTATGCCCCGCCGCTGAGCGCGCTTACCTGGAAGCTCAGGTTGCCGTGGAACTCTGAAGCGCGTTGCGTATTGCGCGAGGTCTTTTCAAAGTAAATGCCGAACTTCAAGGCGTGGTTTCCGCGGATCCACGACAGGTTGTCCGTAATGTTGTAGGTTGTGTCCGTACCGAAGAAGGGGAATCGCCGCGAACCGTCGAGCGCGAAGTTCGGAGAATTGTTGAGATCGAACCCGAGCGGTTTGCCGCCGCCTGTTCCCCCGAAGGAGATGGTCGGGATGAGGTCGAAGGGGTTCACGCCGGGCTTCTGCGCCGTCCCAGCACCGCTAGCCGGGAAGAGCACAGGGAGAACCGTCGGGCCTAATCCATTCGGGGCCCGTTGATTCTTGGAAAGAACGTTTGGAGCGACATCGACCGTCTGAAGAGCACGGTTCGTTCCGGCCGTGAACTCGTTCACCAGGTTTGGGCGAATAGTGGAAACGAGAGTCGAGACCGCGCCGGAGCTGTGGATCGTATAGAGGTTGATCAACTGCGGCCAGTTGCCCGAGCCGCCGAGGAAACCGAAGTTGTACTGTTCAAAGTTCTTGATTAGGCGAACGTACCAAAGCTCATTGGGCGCGAGGTTGTAGTCAACCCTGAGGATGTCATTGTCCCATGGGTGCGGGGTGGTGACTTGGCCATTGTAGTTGAAGCTGTTGGCAGTACCGGTGCACGCCGGCAGCGATGCGATGGAGGAATTGGCGGTTTTAATGGCGGCCGGTAGAGCGGCATCTGTATCGTCGGGACGGAGGCAAGTCGCCGTGGGCAGCATTTTTAGGATTGTGTCGCCCGCCGGATTGACCAGCGAAGGATCCAACGTACATGACCAGAGAGTGCTGTATTTCGTGCACGAACTGGCACCCGGCAGATTCAGCAGTGGACTCGGCAAGCCATAGAACATGCCGGCACGCTCAGCCGGAGTTGGAGTGGTCATTGTGCTGGGGCCGCTCGCACTTCCGATCGTGACTTCGTTGCGGCGGATATAGTCTGCCGAAAAGAAGAAGAACAATTTGTCGCGATTCTTGTTGAAAGCCACGCCGGGAATCCAGACCGGACCACCAAAGGTGCCGCCGAAGTTGTTGTACTTGTACGGCGCGGGATGTGCCTTCTGATAGGCTGTGCCTTGAAGCTTGTTGAAGTAGGTATTCGCGTTGAAGAAATTGTTACGCAGGAATTCATAGGCGCTGCCGTGGAACTGCGCGGTCCCGTTCTTGATGACCACGTTCACGGTACCGCCCGCGCGGGACCCATATTCCGCGTTTACGTTTCCAGTTTGTACGCGGACTTCCTGAATGGCATCGACGCTGGGAGAAATGTAGCCGGTTGCCGAGCCCTGCCCGGTGTCCATGCTGGTGATGCCATCGAGCTGCATCACGACTTGGCCATTACCGCCGTTAAAGGTTACAGCACCCGATCCCCATCCAGGGGCATCGGTGCCGGTATTATTGGCGCCACCGGAGGTCACCGTCACGCCGGGAAGCAGGCGGAGGTAGTCGAGATAGTTGCGGCCGCGATCGGGCACGTTTTGATACTGCGTGTCCGTCAGCAGGCCGGCATGTTCAGAGCTGTCGGTCTGCACGTGCGCTTCGTTCGCCGTAACCGTCACTTCCGTGCTGACGTTGCCGACGCTCAACTGAATTTCGTGCAACGCCACTTTTTCGCTGGCGCCGACCACGATATTCGTTTGCGAGTACGGTTGGAACCCTTGCGCCGCGATGCCGACGTTGTAACTTCCGGGAACCAAC
>DATEME010000266.1:0-6598 GCA_035275865.1 Candidatus Acidiferrales bacterium
TATTATGTGGATGGAAATTCCTCTCATGCTTCGCAGCAGGTGCTTTACGACTCGACGAGCGGCCATGAATGCGTGACCGGCACGGGCGTTTGCTCGTCATCGAGCAACCTGTTCCCGGTCTATGAAGTCACTTCGTTTGCGGTTACGAACGATGGCAGCCGCCGCATGCTGCAGGACGAGGTGACGCCGCTGAGTTTCAATCTGAACCTTAATTCGGCGCTGAGCATTCCGGGAAGCGTGGGAAGCTTCAGCGGAGGAAGTTCGGCAAACTACAAGATAGACGGAGTCAATGGATCAGGGTCTGCCCCTGCGGTTCCGGGCTGCACGCCGAACTCGAGCACGCAGGTTCCGGCGGTTGGCGTAAGCAATAGCACCAGTGCGACCGTCGTCGATGGTGGAACTCCTCGGCCTGCTAACTACGTCGGCGGTCAATGCAACTCCTATTCTACGCCATGCATAGGCACGACAACACTTCCGACCTCGATGACCTCTCCGGCGGCCTTAGATCAGACTCTTCAGACGGTCGAGCAAGCGGCGCAATCGGGAGGCGGTGCTGCTCTGATCCCAACAACGCCTCCGGGCAACTACGGTTTCTCGGACATCGTTTCAGCAATGCCAGGGGGCACCTGGCCCAACGCCTCGACGAACCCGAAGCTCGTCTATGTTGACGGGAATCTCGACATCAGCGGCAATAATCCCGGGTCGGGGATCCTTGTTGTGACCGGCAACCTCACCTACGACGGCAACTCAAGCTGGAACGGCATCATCCTGGTCGTAGGCCAGGGCACGACGACTTTCAACGTCAACGGAGGCGGAAGCGGGCAGTTCAACGGCGCGATTCTGGTCGCTACGACCAAAGACACAAGCGGCAACGAACTGCCCAGTTTCGGGACGGCCGACTTCAATATCAATGGCGGTGGCGGAAGCGGAATCTATTACAACACCTGCTGGATAAACTATGTGCAGCAGCCACAAACATATCTCGTATTGTCGTCGAAAGAGATTTCGCACTAGGAGCATTCCATGTTAAAGCGATATTTTGCGGCTGGCACAATTGCCTCGCTCCTGCTCTGTACTCCCTGTGGTCTTTTCGCGCAGGCGAGTCCGCAGGATCCCGCACAGCATCACAAGAAGAAGCCAGTCGAATGGACGAACGATAACATTGGAAATCTTCGCTCTCCGGCTGACGACTATGCAATCCAGCAGCAACAGGCTCAATCGCAGGCTGCGAAACAATCCGCGACCCCCGATAAGGCAACATCCAACGATGGACAGGCCGATAACGCCCTGCCACCCGATCTGCAACCTAAGACGGCGGCAGAGGCGGACACGATGATCGCCCGCGAAAACGCTGAGCTGGCCTCCGAGAAAGAATACGTGGCGCAAACCCAGAAAGACCTAGCTACGGCGCCCGAAGCGGAAAAGGCAAGGCTTCAGTGGCGAGTTCAGTCGCGCGGTCAAATCATCGAGAGGATCCAGCACAACATAGCCGCACTCGAAAAACTGAAGTCCGCATTTTCAAAAAGTGGAGCGCAGGCGGACGCTTCAAGCCCTTCGCAATAAGCATTCCTGGAGAAGAACCGCAGCAAACGTCATCGTCCTCTCGGTCCGAAGACCATTTCGTACGCCCGCACGGAAGTTCTATCGTGTCTCTCGTCATAGGATTACTCCATTGGTCATAAACAAACACGGATAACGAAGCCCACTTGGTCAGCATCAGTGAGGGAAATACGTACTATGACCAGCGATTCGTCTCAGGCACCTTTGGGCCGCCTTGGTTTCCGACTGCCGTGCCGCAGGCGGCGACACCGACAATCGCGCCAGACCAGAACACTACGGTCTCGCGCACTTCATGGCACGAGCAAAACCGCAGCTGAATCGGTTTAGCCTAATGCGAGCAGGAGAGCCTGAGCGCTGTTAGATCACGCCCGGGCTTGTCATTCAACGCGAAATTATATTTCTCCAAGAATGCGGGCGCACGCCCAGTGGTCGATCATGCCGTGTTCGATGCCCCATTCGGCCATGCGGATCGCGTCGTCGGGATTATCTGGATCGCCCGAAATGCCTGACATCCGTTCCCACTCCGGCCAGTCTTGAAACTGCAAAATCCCGTACGACATTTTCCCATTCGTGTCCAAGCGATCGACCACCCGTCCGCCGCTTTCACACGGAATGAGGTGCTCAATGGCGAGGTCGGCTGTTTCGCGGCTCGTCGGAGCGCCAATCGAGAGTTTTGATCCACGCCAATAGGGCCTGCTGTCATACGTCGCGTTCAACGCCATCGCGCGGCCATATATCGGGCTTATGGAACGTTCGTCTCTTCTCTGATGCTCAAAGACTATCGGACTCCACGGGCGGTATGAACGCGAGTAAGCCGCGCCGTGTGCCAAGAGGGCAGTGAGCGCTACGGCGAACGAAATAACGGCAATATATAGGCCCTTCTCAAAATCGCTTGCGCTGTTCGCCGCGCGGGAACGGACACGCTTACCTGAAGAGTTGTTACAATGGCGGCGCTTGGCCATGGAACGCTCTTTCTTTGGATTAAACTATGCAGCACTCGTGTGTCAATGGTACGCGATTGTAGGCGAATAAAAGGCGAATAGTCAAGCGAAAATCATCACCGTGTCAGAGCGGCGATCATGTCTTTGCGTTCCTGATACTTACGAGTCAGCTCGTCACGCTCGCCCACCAGATAGTCTGCATAATCGAAGCCGGGAGACATGGTTGTGCCCATCAAGGCGTAGCTGCCGCCCCGAATGAGGCGCGAGCCCTGCCAATAGCCACCTGGCACGCGGTACTGAAGGCGCATGCCTGAGGCGATGTCCTGGCCAAGCGTGATGATTTCCGAGCTGCCATCCGGGCTGAGCTGGAGCATTTCGACAGGGTCGCCGAGATAAAAATGGAAGAGTTCGTCGCCAGGAAGCTTGTGCATTGCGGAAAACGTCTCAGACGTGAGCAGATAGAATATCGCCGTGGCGATAGGGCGCGCTCCGGAATAAGCGGGACCAAAAACGTTTCCTGGAAGACTCAGTTCTGACTGATATGTTTCGGCGAAATAGCCGCCCTCGATGGGATGGGGCTGCAGACGCAGGATCTCGCGGATCTGATCGGCGGTGAGCGGCGGCATTCGGACTGTCGCGAGCGGAGAAGCAGAGGAACCCCGGCCGTCTTACGGCCTCGGCCGCGCTGCGACTCTTCGAATTATCGCATGGCCGCATGCTCGGGTTGCCGATAAATGCATCCACGGGCTCATGGAGGCCTGGGCCAGCGGCGAGGACGCTTTCGTCGCGCAGTCAGCCGACAGAGCGTCCCAGATCGGCTGATCTGGGAGGCCTTTTTTTGCGCGGGAGACGCATCAAATTTGGGGCGAGGCGGAGCAGTTCAGTGCGGACCGTGCAGCGCCGCCTTGTGAATTTTTTGAATCAACTCCGAATCCAGAGCGCTCTTATCTAGGAAATCTGTCGCGCCCACCGACATCGAAACGCGGCGGTAAGGTTCAGAGCCCATAGCGGTAGTCATAATGATGCGGACATTCGGGCAATCGTGAAGGATCTTGCGGGCGGCGTCGAGGCCGTTCATCACGGGCATAGAGATATCCATCAAAATAACGTCCGGGCTCAACTCGCGAGCGAGCGCGGCTGCGGCCTGTCCGTTGTCGGCTTCGCCGACGACGCTGACTTTGCTGTCGCTTTCCAGAAGGAGCCGCGCAAATCGGCGAATTTTTGCCTCGTCGTCAACTACAAGGACGGTGATGGGTCTATGCGGCATTGCGTCAAGGGCTCCAATCACAAAGCCAAGCGCACTCTCGGGTTCGCCTCGTGCGAACCAAACCGGGCTCGAAGGCGCGCCTGTCGATGAGCTAGGCTGATTTCGAAGTTAGCATTCGGGTACTGAGCGCCACAATACATTGGGGAATTGAGAAAAGCCCGCAGGGTAATGCTAAAGGTCTCTCGTGTATGGTAGTAGCCCGGCGTAAAAGGTATTCTGTAAGTGCTTGTCAGACAAAGGCTTGCGTCGACTCCCTGGCAATTGCTGCCGGTATGCGCACGTTGACCGTGGTGCCGGTGGCATTTGACTGCAGGTCTAAATCACCGCCCTGTTCTCGGACTCTTTCGCGCATCCCGGCCAGGCCGACGCCAACACGACCGCCGTTCGCGCGAAACTGCTGCAGAATCACGGGCGGAATGCCTTTGCCGTAATCGCGGACGCGCAAGTTTGCATCGGTGGCTGATATCACCAGAGAGACGTCAACCCGCTTGCTGCCCGAATGGCGGTGGATGTTCGCCAGGCATTCCTGAAGTACGCGGAACATGGCCATTTCGACAGCCAGCGGCAGGCGCTGGGAGCTCTCAGGAATGTCCACCTTGACCTCGATGCCGCTGCGCTCGGCGAAACCCTCCAGGTACCAGCGCGCGGCAAAAAGGAACCCCATGTCGTCCAGCAGCGGCGGATGAAGGAGATAAGAAATCGTGCGGGTCTCCGCGATGCTGCGGTCCAGCAGATCGACCGTTTCACTCAATAGGCCCGAATCGCCCGCCGTAGTACGCATATAGTGCGACAAATTCATTTTTGCGATGCTCAGATATTGGCCCAGACCATCGTGCAGTTCCCGCGAGAATTTCCGGCTCTGTTCATCCTGTGTGCGAATTAATCTCACGCTGAGCAATCGAAGCGTCTCCTGACTCTCGACCGCCGATTTTTCCGCGTGCCGGCGGACCGCAAGTTCGCCAACGAGAGATTTGTAATTCAAGTACAGCAAAGCGAGAGACGCGGTGAACGCAATTCCCATCACCCAGACGATCGCGGCAAACAGCCGCTGCGATGCGATCCGTCCTTGAGTGGCGAACTGCTGTTCGTGCTTTTCCATGTCTTCCAAAGAGCTCTTGATTCCGTCCGCCACATCCACGATCTCCCGCGTATATCCGTTCTGGACGTCGTCATTGTTTTTGCCGGCTTCCACATCGAGGACCGACGCTCGAATGATGTCCATGCGACGGTGCACCAGTGTCGCCAGCTGCTCGTAAGACTGGGTATGCGCCGAGATGTCCGATGTCTGCGAAAGAACTTCGTTCAAACGATCGTTGGCCACGATCAGGCGCGATTCAGTTTCGGTGATGTATTGCCGGTCGCCCGTCGCAACGTACAGCGAGCGCGCACGCCCGGCAGCGGAGAGGGTGGATTCCAGATCTTCGAGGGAAACTTGAATCGCGAACGCATGCATGACGCGACGATTCGAGTTTTCAATGCGAGAAATGAGTATGCCTGCGGCGATGGCGCTTGCTAACAGCAGCGCGGCGCCGGACGCGAAAGCCCAGCGCGCTCGGTCCCAAGCGTTCATTTTCACTGGCGAAAGCACTGCGTGTATTGTTCGGCGGGGGCATCGCCCCCGCCGGGGTCGGGGCTCGGATACATTAGCACAACGGGCTTTGCGGGTTTCAACAAAACGGCTTCGCAACGGACGGAAGCGAGACCTCCGGCGAAGTGGTATCCTCGACTTCAGGCAAGATATGCGTTCGTGGAAAATCATCCTGGCGCTCTGCTGCCTGATTGTTTTTTCGGCGGCGTATTCGTACGCGCAGCGACCTTTTCGTGAGTATCCTTCGATCGAATATGGCGTCATGCCGTTGCCGCCGGATTGGCAGCGCCCCGGCGAGTGGGCTTTCGCGCGCCTGATGTATCCACAGGGGCCAAACGACGGATACGGCTGGCGCGACTCCGGCGATTGGCGAGAGGGAAGGTCGCTGTGGACGCAGGATTATCCCCCAGCCGATCGAGGTCTAACGAACGCCGTTCATCGCCTCACGCGTATCGATACGCGATCCGTGGAACAGTGCGTGGATCTCGACGATGGAGACGAAGTTTACAATTGGCCGTGGCTCTACGCAGTGCAAGTCGGCGAGTGGGGTCTCACGCAGCATCAGGCGGACGTATTACGCGATTATCTCTTGCGCGGCGGCTTTTTCATGGCGGACGACTTCCACGGCGCCTACGAGTGGCAGATGTTCCTGAAACGCATCCGCATGGTTTTTCCGAATCGCCCAATCGTCGAGGTCCCCAATAGCGATGCGATCTTCCATACCGTGTTCGATCTCGACGACCGTTACCAGGTTCCCGGCGCAGCGCACTTGAGAGAGGGCTACAAGATTCCCGATTATGCCGAGGGTCCCGACGACGGAAAGGGCGCCCACTGGCGCGCGATTTATGACGACAAGGGCCGCATCATGGTCGCGATTTCTTACAACTCCGATCTCGGGGATTCATGGGAGTGGTCTGATCGCCCGTCATATCCCGAGCGGTATTCCGCATTGGGCTTTCGCATCGGGATCAATTACATCGTCTACGCAATGACGCACTGAGAAGCGGAGGCAGAGGAAGTGGAGGAGGCAAAGGAGGCAGAGGAAAAACGCCCCCAATGCGAATGATTTAAGCTGAGGCCTGCCTGATCAGCAAGCAGGCCCCGGTGAAACCCTCCTGTTTCCGCAAGCTGTAAACGCGAGCGGCCGCCGCAAAGAACTGCCAGCCAAGAGATAGGTTCGGTGAAAGTACACAGCCAGGAGTGGCCGTGCCACAGGCACAGACATTGCCGAACTGAATACAT
>DATEME010000267.1:0-2541 GCA_035275865.1 Candidatus Acidiferrales bacterium
AAAAGATCGAGCTTGCCCGTGGAGATGACCGAGATGGCGCCCGTCGCGACAAGAAGGAAGAGCGACGCCTCGAAATAGCGTTGAACGGCTGAGCCGCCAATGACAATGCGCGAGACGGCAGTTTCGGATTGCGCCGCGGAACCCATGTCCTCTTCGATGTTAACACTGGCGCAGGCGCGGTATGGAGAGGCGCAGATTGACTCGCCGCCTAATGGCCAACAACCAATAAGCGTGTGTTTGAGGGCTTAAGCGAATACAGAGATCTTCAGTTGGGCAGTCTCTTTTTCGACAGGAATTGGTTCTTTCGCTTTTTTCAGGCCTTCGATATAGCATCGAATCGCGTCTCTTGCCATATCGCGAGCATTCTCCAAGTCCTTCCCTTCCGTAACCAGACCGGGCAGACTCGGGACTGTGACGGTGTAACCGCCGTGCTCATTCTGCTCAAAGAAAACCGTATATTCGTAAATCTTGCCGCGGCCGTTCTTCATGGCTGAATTATATCGCCCTTGGCGGAAGAGGCAAAGTAACAGAGGGCCTATTTGCTCAACAGAGCGATGAATTCCTCGGGCGTAATCTCTGCTTGCACGAGGATTGACCGAAGCGTCTTCGGGGCCAAATCGCGGCCATGATTCGGCACGACAACATGAAGGTGCGTCTTGGTGGCGTGGCGAAGATTGACGTGACTTCCTCGCTGGTGGTGGATGTAAAAGTCGGCCCGAAGGAGCACGCGGAGAAGCCTTTTGGGCGTGATAGGAGGAATCTTCGGCATCGGCGGTAGTCATAGCAGAAAAATCTCCGTCATAAAACGCAAAATTCTGTTGAGCCGGTCTTGATTCGCGTCGTTTACAAGAATTACATGGAGCGATCGATCGCGGCAGCGATTTTTCGGGTTGCGCTGGAGACGGGCACCCTGCTCAGACGATCGAGATGCAGAATGCGCGTCCGCCTCAGCTTCGGCAGTCGTGTTACTCGCGCGAGAAACGGCAGTAGCGCGATATTCCGATACGTGACGCCGTGTCGAGCCGCCGGCAGTTTCTCGAGCGCGAGGGCCTTCACCCCGAGTGTTAGTGCGAGATGCGCCGCGAGCTCGTTTTCTGGATGTTCGGCGACTTCGATAGCAGGGAATTGCCACATCCGCGAAAAGAGAACTCCATCATGCGCGCCGGGATCGCGCACGAGAAGGACACGGCCTTCGGGATCGCGCAAAATGGCGGCGGCGATCCGAATCTTCACCGGAGCATGTTTGCGGCGCGGCGCGGGAATGCGGTCTGTGAACCCGAGCGCGCGAGCGCGGCAAAACTTGGCAATTGGGCAATCGGTGCAGAGCGGATCGCGCGGCGTACAAATCACTTCGCCCAGCTCCATCAGGGCCTGATTCCAGTCGCCGCCAGCATGCGGGGCAAGCAGACGTTGCGCACTTTCCGCCAGGGTCCGCCAGCGCCGTGGTTCACGGAGATCGCCGCGAATCGCCCCAATACGCGCAAGCACGCGCGCCACATTTCCGTCGAGCACGGCAAGCGGCACATCGTACGCAATGCTGAGAACCGCCGCCGCCGTGTAGTGGCCGATGCCGGGCAATGCCAGCGCCTCGTCAAGCGTCCGAGGGAATTCGCCGGCGTGCTGCTCGACGATTTCCTGCGCGGCGCGATGCAGGTTCCGCGCGCGCGAATAATAGCCAAGCCCGGACCAAAGGCGAAGCACGTCGTCGATACGCGCCGCCGCCAGCGATTCTACGGTAGGAAATTTCTCCAGAAAGCGGTCGTAATACGGGATCACAGCCGCGATGCGCGTCTGTTGCAGCATGATCTCCGCCACCCAGATGCGATATGGATCGCGGCCCGCGCGCCACGGAAGCGCACGCCGGTGTTTCGCGAACCACGCGAGAAGGCGCTGTCGCAGCGACACCAGCGCACGGGCAGTAAATCCGCTGTTCATGCAAGCGATATTGTGAACGAGGGAGGCAGAGGACGTAAAGGAGGTTGAGCGAGTGAGACGCAGCTGAGCGGCGATAGCGTGGGTTCCCACCTAGCCCTGAGACTCAGAGACTATCGATGAAAATGAAATAGGAAGACGTCCAAAGCGAGGTAGGAATGCTGCGCTGCGGCCGGGCCGTGAGAATAATCTTGAAAATATCGCGCTCCGCGGCGAGATCGTCGATGAAAGTGCCGCCATGTGCCCTGTCATTTGGCTCGATCACGGCCAGCGTGCGCAAAGCGTCGTAAATAATCTCGTCCGCGGGCGCCATCGGCGTAACAAAACTGTCTGTACGAAATTGCATCACCGAATGAATTTCGTTAAAGTGCCACGCAATGCACGCGGCAAGCGAAACGGCGCGCTCGAATCGCAAGTGCCGGTCCATCGCGTCATCCATCGCAATTCGCGTGACGTTCGTCCCGCTGTTCGCCGGACCCACAAACGGGTCGAGGACGATCATCAATCGCCGCTCGTCTTCGCGTGCAAATTCGCGAACCATCAGGCGCGACGTTTTCGCCGTTACTTTCCAATCCACGGCTCGCGCACTATCCGACGGAACGTACTCTC
>DATEME010000268.1:0-13208 GCA_035275865.1 Candidatus Acidiferrales bacterium
ACAATTGGGGATATTTCGCAGCGGCCGGGCCACATGGATGACGCGTGGAGATACTGGTCGTCGGACGGAATGGGCCTGCTGGAATTTCTGGAGTGGTGCGAAGACCTGCACATGCAGCCGGTGCTGGCCGTCTATGCGGGATATTCGCTGCGCAACGGAGCGAACTTTGCGCCCGGTCCGGAGCTTCAGCCCTATGTGAACGAGGCGCTCGATGAAATTGAATACGCGACCGGAGACGCGAGCACAAAATGGGGCGCCGAGCGCGTGAAGGACGGGCATCCGGCGCCGTTTTCGCTGGAGTACGTGGAGGTGGGCAACGAGGATGAGTTCGACCGGAAGCCGGGCGGATACGAAGGGCGGTTCGATCAGTTCTTTGACGCGATCCGCGCGAAATATCCGCAACTGAAGATCATCGCCACGGCTCCCGTTGCGATGCGCGAGGCGGATGTGATCGACGAGCACTTTTATCGCCGGTCCGCGGACGAAATGGAGGCGCACGCGAACGATTACGACACGCGGCGGCGCGGCATGCAGAAAGTGTTCGTAGGCGAATGGGCTACGCGCGTTGGCCAGCCAACGCCCAACTGGGACGCGGGAATGGCGGACGCCGCATGGCTAACCGCGCTCGAACGGAATTCCGATCTGATCGTGATGGCGTCGTACGCGCCGCTCTTTGTGAATGTGAGCCCTGGCGCGGCTCAGTGGCAGACGGACCTGATCGGTTACGACACGAACTCAAGTTATGGATCGCCGACCTATTACGTGCAGAGGATGTTCAGCACGAATCACGGCGACGAGATTTTGCCGATCAGCGCGCATGACGTCCCGTCAAAAGAGTGGGATCCTTTTTCGCCGGATCGCGGCGGCCGTGGAACGCCGCCCTTGCGCCAGCCGATGGCGCAGGACATACCGACAATGTTTTTCGACGCCACGCGCGACAGCAAGACCGGAACGATCTACGTGAAGATCGTAAACACGGCCGATAAAGAGCAGCCGGTTCACATCGCGATCAGCGGCGCCTCGTCTGTGGATTCGCAGGGAAAGACGGTCACAATGAGCGCGAGCAGCCCGAGCGATACGAACTCGATCACTGAACCGACGAAGATCGTGCCCGTGAGCGCCAATGTGGATGGATTGGGCAGCGATTTCACGAAAAGCGTGCCGCCGTATTCGGTGACGATTCTGGAGCTGCAAGCGAAGTAGAAGGACAAAGGCGGTACTTCGGGCGTTAAAGCCCTTTTCATGGCGCTACGTTACGGCGGGGCTGAAAACTCGCCCTACAATCCCGCAACTTTCCGCAACTCGCGAACACGCGCTGTCCAACCAGCGCTGCGACCACAACGGTCACTTTAGCTTTAGGGCATTTGTGCCCTTGGAAAGAGGCTCGTTCCCTTCCCTTCTAAGTGACAATGAATTGACCCAGCTTGGGAGGTCACTTATGCGGAAATTTGCGGCTGTGTTGTCAGTTTGCCTTTTGTTGCCCGGCGGAGTTTTTTCAGCCGACCAGACTCGGGAGCAAAAGCGGCTGGAGGCCTCCGGCCAAGTATTGAAAGAAATCCTCAATATTCCAGACGGAATTCCCAAGTCGCTGCTCGATAAGGCCGAGTGCGTGATCGTGATTCCCTCGGTACTGAAGTTTGCAATCGGCATCGGCGGCGATTTTGGCAGAGGCGCGATCACCTGCCGCACGGGAGAACATTTTACGGGACCGTGGAGCGCACCCGCTTTGATCGCTCTGGAAGGCGGAAACTTGGGATTTCAGCTGGGCGGGCAGGCGACGGACTTCGTGCTGCTCGTGATGAATCCCAAGGGCGCCAACTCTATTTTGTCCAGCAAAGTGAAGCTGGGCGCGGACGCGGCGGCGGCAGCCGGACCCAAGGGACGCGATGCGGC
The DNA here is from genome assembly GCA_035275865.1 of Candidatus Acidiferrales bacterium. Classification (GTDB taxonomy): domain Bacteria; phylum Acidobacteriota; class Terriglobia; order Acidiferrales; family UBA7541; genus Palsa-295. The sequence continues at coordinate 1,894 of DATEME010000268.1, forward strand.
GGCGGACACGGACGTCGTGATGAAGGCGGAAGTGCTGACTTATTCGCGGTCACGTGGACTTTTTGCGGGAATTTCGCTGGAAGGATCGACGCTGCGTTCGGACGGCGGCGCGAACAAGAACCTCTACGGACGCGAGTTAAGCGCGAGACAGATCGTGCGTGAAGGCAAAGTGGGCGTGCCGGCCTCCGGACGCGAGTTGATTTCTCTGCTGAATCAAAAATCGCCAAGAAACCGGTCGGATCCGAAATCGTTGAGGGAATAACCTGGGCAGCAAGCGCCGGAAAGGAGCGTCAGCGAATGCGTGAAGAAAGCGGGTTCTTTGAATCGTTGCTGGATTTTTCGTTTCGTGAGTGCGTGACGGTGAACAACCGAAAGCTTCTTCATGGTTTGCACCTTTTAGTCGGGCTCGTGGCGGCCGTGGCTTTTGTCGCAACGGGATTTCAGACGTCGCCGACTCAAGGGTTGATTGATCTGCTGGGAGCAGTCATCGGCTTTTTCTTTTGGGTTTTGTATGTTCGTATCTGGCTGGAATTTCTGCTCGCGGTGTTTCGAATCGCCGAGGCAGCCTCACCCTCAAGAAACGCGAATGAATAGTCCTCGCCGGCTCGAACGGTGAGTCTAGAGCCGCGCCGATGCGCCGAGTCTCAAGCGGCCCGGAAAGGACGTTCGATGAGATTCAAGTGGCTCGTTAGCGGGTTATTGTTCGCTTTGATCGTCAGTGTGTGCATTGCGGCGGCGCCTGCCGGACTCGGGACGGTAGGCGGGCAGGTCGTAGATGCCCACGGCGCACCAGTTGCTGATGCGTTCGTCACGTTGCAATCGTCAGAAGGCGGCCATCTGCAAAGCGCTCAGACCAATACGGAAGGGCGATTCTGGTTCGCGTCGTTGCCTGAGGGGCAGTATTCGGTGCGTGCTTCGGATCACGGGCGCGTTTCGGAGTGGAGGCAGAACGTTTGGGTTTCGCCTGGGCGCCAGACGAATGTGACGCTGCATTTGCGCGCGAAAAAGGGCGCAGTGCAGGTGCAATAGTTCATCAGCTTCAGCCGATCATCACGATGCGAGATTTGCGAGCAGCTTCTCGGACGGAATCGGCTGGGCCGTTTGTAGCGTGACGCCAAAGCGGCGGCGCGGATCGTTTTCGTAAGATGCCGTGTATTCTATGCCGCCGAAAAGCCTTGCGCAGAATTCCTTCAGCTCCGGATCGAACGCCGCGCGCGTTTCGGCTACGTTTGGCGCGAGAAAACGATCGTTGATGAGAAGCTGGATTTTCGTGCCCCCGAAACGAATTTTCCCGTTCAGCTTGGGTTCGGCTTCGAGCTTTTCGCACGCGTTCAGAGCGGCGCGAGCAGCCTGTTTGAGCCGATCCTGATTCGTTCCATCGAGCGGCGTCTTGCGGTTGTAGAGAACGCCGAGATCGCCTTCGGTGTTGTCCAGGCTGTAGTTGGCTTCGTGACCGATAAGGACCACACCCGGACCATCGATCACATGGCGGTAATCGGCAACGTCGAGAAGCAATTCTTCGAGCGGTTTTTCTTGAATCCAGCGGTGGAAAACGGGGACCAGCGGTTCGAGCGCCTCCTCCGAACCTTCGACGAACAGCTTTACGTTTACGTGCTGCACTTCCAGTTTTTGAGAACCCATTAGACCGTCACCGCTTTTCCAAGCTGGTTGTAGCAGCTGTGCGCGGCGTCGATGAAGAGCTGCGCTTCGTCGATCAGATAGCGGCTCGCATCGGCTGTGTACGATCCATTGGCTTTCTGGTGCGCGTCGAAAAGGTAGTGTGCGAATTTCCCGCCGGCGAATGGATCCCAGAACTTTTGCGTGTCGTAGTAGTAGGTCTTAAAGTCCGCAATAATCCGGTCGGGATCGTTGGGAATATTCGGATTCACGAGTTTCACGAGGGCTTTCGCGCCGTCGACCATCGACTGGTAAGCCGTCTTGCCGGCTTGATCGAAGTTGCCGTTATCCAAGGCAATCTGCGCTTCGAAGAGCTGACGTTCGGCGGCGGTCAATTCGAATTCGGTCGCCGTGATTACTTCGCCGGCGCATTCGCCTGTGCCCATATCGCCGAGCGTGTATTCGCGCGGATCGCCCCAATCGCTGAAGAGCGAACGATCACCTGGCGCCGCGGGACGAGCTAAATCTTCGAGCCACGATTTCAACTGAACCTTGCCCGTACGCTTGGCGAATTCTTTAAACGTCTCGCCATTCTGGCGGTTAGCGACGTATTTCCCGGTAAGCCGCGTCACAACTTCGGGAATTCTCTTGGACGGAACCGCGAGGACCGGCATGCCATATGTGCCGCCGTTATTTTCCCATTCGCCGCCGAGAACCACCTGGAAGTGCGGCACAGCGAAGCCGCCCATTTTGCGGCTGACGCCGTAGAAACCCAGATCGCAGACGTGGTGCTGGCCGCAGCTATTGAAGCAGCCGCTGATTTTGATATGGAGATTCTCCACCGGCTGATCGAATTCGTAGCGCTTTTCCGTCAGGCGCTTGTGCAGTTCCGCCGCAAGGCCGCGCGATGAAGAAATTCCGAGTTTGCAGGTATCGGTGCCGGGGCATGTGACGATGTCCACGATCGCACCTGCGCCGGGATCACCGAGGCCGACGGCTTCGAGATCGCGGTAAAGATTCGGCAGGTCCTTCAGGCTGACCCAGCGGATCACGAAATTTTGTTCGACCGTGGAACGAACGGTGCCCTTCGTGTAGCGGCGAACCACATCCGCGAGCACGCGAAGCTGATTCGCGGTGATGTCGCCGAGCGGGAGTGTGACCGTCGCGACGGTGTATCCATCCTGCTTTTGCGGACGAAGATTCGTGCGGGACCAACGCTTAAACTCAGGCGAACCCGAATCAGCCGATTCACCGGCGGGATTTAGAGGAGACTCGTGAAATTTTTCCGCGTCTTTTATGAGATCGGTCCAGCGCGGGTCGTAAGGCAGCGTCTTGCGCTCTTCGGCGACGAGCTCTCTGAATTTTTCGATGCCCAAATCCTGCACGAGGAACTTGATGCGGGCGCGGCTGCGATTGCGCTTCTCACCTAGGCGCGCGAAAACGCGCGACACCGCCTGCGTGATCGGCAGGATTTCCTCGGCCGGAACGAATTCGTCGAGCAGCTTGGCATTGTAAGGAACGGCACCGAGACCGCCGCCGACAAAGGTGACAAAACCGCGCTTTTCCTTGCCGTTTTCCGTGCGCGTGGCGGCGATAAAGCCGATATCGTGAATGTTCGTGAGCGCGCAGGCGTGTTGCGAGCAGCCGCTGAAAGCAGGCTTGAATTTGCGGCCAAAATTCTGCACGTCCGGATGGCCGAGAAGAAAGCGGAACATCGCTTGCGCGTAGGGAGTTACGTCGAAGATTTCATCGCGGCAAACGCCGGCGTAGGGGCAGGCCGTGATGTTGCGTACGGAATTGCCGCAGGCCTCGCGCGTGGTGATGCCGACGGCGGCGAGACGGCGCATGATCGCGGGCGTGTCTTCGATATGGATGTAGTGAAGCTGAAAATCCTGGCGCGTGGTGACGTGCGCGATGCCGTCTGAATATTCCTCGGCAAGGTCGGCAACCGTTTCGATCTGCTCGACCGTGAGGCCGCCGCCGGGAATCTTGATGCGCTGCATGCCGGGCGCGTCCCACATCGTCATCGGACCCTTGGTGAGATCGCCGGAGGGATACTTCATCTCTTGCACTTTGGCGCCGTCGCTGCGCTGGCCGTTGTCGTAACGCTGGCCGTAAGCGCCGCGGCGAAGACGCGTTTCGGCGAAGACGCGCTCGTCGATCTTGCCGGTTTTCCGCAGCGCGACTTCGGTTTCGAAAATGTCGATCTCGCGGCCGAGCGCTTCCGGAATTTTTCCGGCGAGCTTTTCGGCCGACAGATGATTCGAGGCCTTCATGATTACTTTTCTCCCTGTTGAGGCGTCGCCCGCGGCCGATTGGCGGCGGGTGTGGACACCTCGGTGAAAATCGTGTTTGGTGCGTAGACTCCAGCGCGATGCGCCTGGTCTTCGAGGAGGCTAGTCATGCCCGAGTGCGCGAGACGCGTTCACTCGGGCAGCCGACAGGAGCAGCCGCAACATCGCGCGATAGTGGAGGTAGGGATGCGCATCAGGCTTTCTCCGGGCTGTGCTTCATAAAGCAGAGATTTTAGCATTTTTCGGCGACGGTTGCAGCCAATGTTTGGCTGTCTCGCAGCCCACGGCGGCACGGTTCGTTGGCGCTGGGCCGGACGACTACCATTTTGATTCTACGCAAGATAGCGGGGATTCCTGCCGGACAGGCAACTTGGCTGTGCTAACCTTCTCTCTCATGCTTGGGCGATGAGAGCGGGACAAATTCTGCGGAAATCGCGACAAATTGGCGCCAGTTGGCGCCGTAAACTGCGCTTATTGGCGCTGTTTGGTCCACTTATTGGCGCGAATGTGCACGCGCAGGGCGCACAACTTGAAGGGCAGCGCATCGCCGAGGTCCGCGTGCTCGAGGAGAGCAGCCAGCCTGCGTCTCCGCAAACGCCGACGCTCGCACTCAAGGCCGGCGACGCATTTCGCTTCGCCACGGAACGCGAAAGCCTGCGCACTCTCTACGCGACCGGAGATTACGCCAATATTCGCGTGACCGCTGCACAGCAAGCGGACGGTTTGCACATCGACTTCATTGCGGTGCGGAACTTTTACAACAACGTGGTGCGCATCGACGGCTTGAAAGAGCCGCCGACCGAGCCTGCGGCACAAGCGGCCGTCCGCCTCACGCTCGGCCAGCCATTTCGCCAAGCATCCCTGAATGAGGGCCTCGCGCGGCTTCAGAGTCTTCTTCACGATGAAGGGCTCTATCGCGCGACAGTGAGCTACGATCTGCATCCGAATCCAGAAACCCGCCAGATGGATGTGAATATCAACGTCGTTCCGGGCGTCCGCGCTCATATCGGTGCGATCACCGTGAAAAATGGCACGCGCTATTCCGACGCGGAGATTCTGCGACGCTCGAAACTTACGGGCAAGAAGGGGAGAGTGGATCTCACGTCGGCAAGGCTCACGCAGGCGCGCGATAAGCTGCGGACGTATCTCGTCGATCAAGGCTATTTGGGTGCTTCGTCCCTTGTCACCACGGGAAGCTTCGATCCTGCATCCAACACAGTGCCGCTTGCGCTCGACGTGACAGCCGGCCCGCGGATCACAATCGAGGTAAATGGCGCGCACCTGAGCAAATCCGCGAAGAGAAGACTGCTGCCGATCTATGCCGAGGGCGCGGTGGATGAAGACCTTCTGCAGGAAGGGCGCAGGAATATTCGCGACTATTTCCAGCGGCAGGGCTATTTCGATGCGGACGTGGAAGTAAACTCACAGCAGACCAATGGAAAGGGCGAGCAAACGATCGTCTACAACATCAATCGCGGCGACCGCTACAAGCTGCTGGGCATATCGTTTGACGGCAATCGTTATTTCAACAGCAGCCTGCTTGCGGGCCGGCTTCAATTGCAGCAGGCTTCCTTTGCGTCTTATGGCCGCTATAGCCAGCAGCTCATGCGCGACGATGCCGATTCGATTCGAAGCCTTTACCTGAGCAACGGTTTCCTGCAGGCGCAGGTCACGCCGGAAGTACAAAACGCCAGCAAGGGGAAAAAAAACGATCTTCTGGTGGAATTTCACATCGTCGAAGGCAAACAGACGACAATCTCCCAATTGCGCATCGAAGGGAACACGAGCGTTCCCACTCAGGACCTTTTGGCGATTGTAGGGTCGACAGAAGGCCAGCCTTTTTCGGAAGCGGGCGTCGCGAGCGACCGCAACAACATCCTCGCGTACTACTACAACAACGGCTTCCCTGACGCGTCGTTCGACGAGCAGCTTACCAATTCCGGCCCGGACAAAGTCGGCCTGACTTATCACATCACTGAGGGCCAGCGCATCGAAGTTTCACGGGTTCTGCTCACGGGATACCAGCATACGCGCCCGGGGATCATCTCGCGGCAGGTGGAAGTCCACGCGGACGGCCCTTTGCGCGAAGGCGACGTGCTCGATAGTGAACGCCAGCTTTACAATCTCGGCATCTTCAACCGCGTTCAAATCGCCCCGCAGAACCCGGATGGAACGGACCCGGATAAAGCTGTCGTGGTCGATGCGCGCGAAGGAAATCGCTATACGATCGGGTATGGCGGAGGGTTTGAAGTGCAGCGTATTGCGGGCGGCAGCCAGAATCCGAGCGGCACGATCCTGCAGGCGAGCCCGCGCGGAATCTTCCAGATTGCGCGCAACAACATGTTCGGCAGAGCGCAAACACTCTCATTCACAGGCCGCGCCAGCACTCTGGAATACCGGGCGACGGCAAATTACAGCGCGCCTAATTTCATGACCAAGCGCACCCTCACGCTTCAATTGACCGGCTACGCCGACAAGAGTCAGGACGTCAATACGTTCACATCGACACGACTCCAAGGCGGCCTGGCACTGGTTGAAAAATCGAGTCCCTCCAGTTCCTTTGTCTACCAGATCTATTACCGCCGCGTGGAAGCGTCGGACATCAATCAAACGATTAACCGGGAGCAGATTCCGCTCTACAGCCAGCCGACTCTCGTTTCGGGCGTTGGCATCACATACGCGCGCGATCGCCGCGACAATCCTGCCGACGCAACCAAAGGCAACTTCAACACGATCGATGTGACCAACACGTTCAAAGCAATCGGATCGGGCGCGGATTTCTTTCGTTTGTCGTTCCAGAATTCATCGTTCTATCCGTTCGGAAGAGCGTTCGTCTTTGCGCGTTCGATGCGATTCGGTTACGAGCAGCCATGGGACAATACGGTCGAGCCGGACGATCCAAGCTGCACGGCGTCCTCTTCGGGCAACGCTTCGACTCCCCCGTGCGAAACGATCCCGCTGCCTGAACGGTTCTTCGCCGGCGGCGGAGCGTCACTGCGCGGCTTCAGCCTGAACCAAGCCGGGCCGCGCGATCCCGTCACTGGATTCCCTGTCGGCGGCCTGGCTATGCTCACGTTCAACCAGGAATTGCGGTTTCCGATGAAACTGCCGTTTATCGGAAATCGGCTGGGCGGCACGCTTTTCTACGATGGAGGAAATGTCTTCAGCGACATTCACCACATCACGCTCCGGTGGAAATCGCCATCGACTACCGATCTGAATTATTTTTCTCACACCGTCGGGTTCGGCGTCCGCTACCCGACGCCCATCGGCCCGGTTCGTGTGGACTTCGGCTATCAAGTCAATCCGGCGCAGTATAGCGTGACGACGACGGTGAATGGTCTGCCCCAAACCACCGTCCATGAATTGCCGCACTTTGGTTTCTTTTTCAATATCGGGTCGATCTTCTGATGAGAATGCGCGCGCTCATCTTCGCCTTAGCAATCTTCGCGGCTCTTCTAATCGCCGTAGCTCAGCAGAACCCGCCCATTGCGCCGAGCACCGGGGATATAGGTGCGCGAACAATCGACGCGATCGCCGTCCGCATCGATACGGGCGTGATCACGGAAAGCGAAGTGCGCGAACTTGCCGATTTCCAGACGCTTGTGGACGGCAGTGCAAAACCGCGCGACGAAGTCATCCGCGAGCTTACCGACCAATGGGTTGTGCAGGGCGAAGCCGACACGGCGCACTTCGCGCATCCTTCCGACCAGGACGTCGATAAGGCTTACGCGGATCTCGTGAAGCAATTCCCTTCGCAAGCAGCGTTCGATCAGCGATGCGCGCAGGTTGGCTTGTCTCAAGATGCGGTTCGCAGGCAGCTTGTGCAGCAGCTCTATCTCTCGAGTTTTCTGGATTTCCGCTTCCGACCAGCTGCGGAAGTGAGCGATGCGGACGTACAGAAATATTACGACGAGCAATTCGCGCCCCAGCTCAAGGCAAAAGGCGAAGCAGTTCCGCCACTCAACGAAGTGCAGGATAGGATTCGCGAAGTGCTCGTTCAGCGCGACATTACCGACCGCGCGAACCAATGGCTGGACGACACGCGCGCGCGCCTCGAGATTGACGTCCTCCCGGCGCCGGGGGGAGCGCAATGAAGCTCCGCTGGCATCACTGGACCGTCGGAAGCCTGCTGCTCGTGGCGCTCTGCGTGCTCGCCGTGCTGTACGCGGTCCGCAAAGGCGTGATCGATCCTTGGGTGCGGCACCAGATGGTGCAGCAGATCGAGCAGCGAACCGGCACGCGCGTCGAACTAGGCGGATTCAAGCTGGAGCTTTGGCGATTGCACGCCGACCTCGATAACTTCACGCTTCATGGCCTGGAATCCGCGAGCGAGCCACCTCTTTTCCATGCGAATCATATCGCCGTAGGACTTCATATCGTTTCCTTCTTCGAGCGCAAGGTTTCGCTCGACGAACTGATCGTGACCGCGCCGAAGGTTTACGTCCGCTATGACGCCACCGGCCAGAGCAACGTCCCGCAGCCGAAAGTGCGCCAGACTAGCTCGCGGACCTGGCATGACACGCTTTTCGATCTGGCCATCGGGCGACTCGAGCTGAATGGCGGCAGCGCCATATTCAATGACCGGCGTGTGCCTCTGGACGTTCGTGGCCAAAACCTCGCGTTTCGGATGCAATACGAGCATCCGGCGACCGGCGACGATTCGTACGTAGGCAATCTTTCCTGGCGGCGCGTGCAGATTGCGGCCAAGCGCGACGCACCTTTCCTGATGGACCTGAGCACAAGGTTCACTCTGCACCGCAATTCGTTCGACCTCGATGAGCTCGTCTGCAACCTTCCGCATTCAGAGATCGATTTGCGCGCTGAACTCGCGAGTTTCGCCGCACCGGACTGGGATCTGCATTATCGCGGCAGGCTTTCGCTCGCGGACGTTCGCACGATTTTCCGCAAGCCCGAAACGCCGGACGGGACGGCGGAATTTTCCGGCGATGCGCGTTACGCGGGCGGCCAGTGGACTGCGAGCGGGTATTACAACGGGCGCGATGTCGCCATGCACAACGTCTGGTTCCACGCCCGAGATATGGCTTCCTCGGGGAACTATGTCGTTGCGCAGAAGAAGCTCACGGTGGCGAATCTGCACGCGTCCGCTTTCGGCGGCACGGTCAATGGCCGCCTGGAAATGAATTTCGACGGCTTCACGTTCAAAACGCAAACGCACATGCACGGAGCAAGCCTCGCAAGGGTTTTCGCCGCGCTCGAAAACCAGAATTTCCCCGTCGTTCCACTCGACTGGGATTCGTCGATGGACGTTGACTCCGTAAATACATGGGACGCCGGCTTCAAGCATTTCCGCACGCAGGGCACGACGCAATGGAATCCCGTGAATACCGCGCCGGACACAATTCCTGTCGCGGCGCAGATTACCTATGACTACTCCGCCGATCGAAAAGACGTTCGCATCGGTCAAAGCGAAATCACCGATCCGCGCATGAAGCTCGATTTCGACGGGACGCTTGGTGCGAAGGATTCCGCGCTTAACGTGCAATTCCGCGCGGACGATCTGACTCAATGGGATCCTTTTATCAACGCCATTCGCGGGCCGGACGCCGAGCACCAGACAATCGCAGGCACGACAACATGGAACGGGCAGGTACTTGGCCCGATTGCGGGGCCGACCTTTGTGGGCGACGTGCAATCGCAAAAGCCCCGTTTCGGCAAATACGCATGGGACGAACTCGATGGCGAAATGGAATATTCGCCCGATGCTCTGCGGCTCACGAACATGCACGCAAGATACGGCGCCGCTTTGCTTGAAAACCTCAGCCTCGCCTTGCAGTTCGACGGCAAGTGGGCCTTTCTGCCCGAAAATACATGGAGCCTGACCGCGCAAATCGCCGATGCGCCCAGCAAAGACGTGCAAGAGATGCTCGGAACGAATTATGCGGTGACAGGCGTCTTCAGCGGAGATTTGGCCGGCGGCGGCACGCACGACGATCCGCGCCTCGATTCGGACTTCACGTTTTCTCGAATTTCCGCAAGGGGCTTTGCGTTCGACCGGCTCGCCGGGCACGTCCACTGGAACAAAGGCTATCTGCAATTGACGAACGCCGATCTCACGGCGGGACCCGGCCGAATCACCGGCAGTGTCTCGTACAACGAGACGGATCAGCAGACGCAGTTTGACGTTGTGGGCTCTGGTATCGGGCTCGACCGCATTGCGGCCCTGCAGAACAAGTCGCTGCCTATCAACGGGCAATTCAGCTTCAATCTCAAAGGCAGCGGACCTCTTAAGGCTCCCTCAGCGGAGGGAGATTTGCAATTGGCCGGTTTGCAATTCGGAAGCGAAACGGAGGGAACGCTCAGCGGCCACCTTTCTTCCGACGGCCGCAATGCGACACTCACCGTCAACTCCTCGCTGACGCGCGGCAAGCTCGCAGGAGAGCTGACTGCGGCTCTTGCGGACGATCTTCCGATTTCGGGCAAGTTCGATCTCGCACAATTCGACCTCGACCCGTTCATCATCGCCGGCCTGCATTTGGATAAACTGACGAGCCACAGCAGCGTCGACGGAACGGTCGCCCTCAAGGGTTCGCTTCTCCACCCGGACACAATCGAGGCGGACGCCGATCTTTCCAGCGTCTCCTTTGCCTACGAGCGCGTGCAGCTCACGAACAATGGCAACGTCCGTCTCAGCTACACGCGCGATCTGGTGCGCGTGGAGCAGGCGCATCTGCACGGCACCGATACCGATATTCAGATCGGCGGTACGGCGCGATTCGATCAGGATCGTCCGCTCGCGCTTTCCGTGGCGGGCAACGTCGATCTTCGTTTGCTCGGCGGATTGATTCCTCAGCTCGAAACGCAGGGCCAGGGCACCGTCAACGTCTCGGTGGCGGGCACGATGTCCAGCCCGCGCATCACGGGCCGCGCGAACGTGAAAGACGCGGCTGCCAACTATGCCGATTTCCCCGTGGGCCTCAGCAACGTGAACGGCAACTTCGTTTTCGATCAGAGCCGGCTCACGTTCGATGGATTAACGGCAAATGCGGGCGGGGGGCAGTTGCGGCTTGCAGGCAGTGTGACGTACGGACAGGGCCCGATGCGTTTTGACGTGAACACGACGACTTCGACCGTCCGCATCCGCTACCCCACGGGAATGAGCTGGCTCGCGGACGGCAACCTTCGTCTCTCGGGCACTTCGAACGCCTCGGTGCTCACAGGCAGCATCGATGTGCAGCGCGTGCTTTTCGCTGAAGGAGTGGACGTAGCTTCATTCTTCGCCGCAGCATCGGAGACGTCCGTCGCGCCGCCTTCGAACTCGCCATTCTTGCGAAATCTTTCCTTTGACGTCGCAACGCAAACGGCGCCCGGCGCGCGTATCGAATGGAACGGCGCGCAAATCGACATGGATGGCGACGTGCGCCTGCGCGGCACATGGGATCG
>DATEME010000269.1:0-2251 GCA_035275865.1 Candidatus Acidiferrales bacterium
ATGTTCGGCATTAGGCGGCGCGCGTTCATCACGCTTCTCGGCAGCGCGGTTGCGGCGTGGCCGATAGGTGCGCGCGCGCAGCAGCCCGCCCGTACACGGCGCGTCGGCGTGCTCCTAAATCTCTCTGAGAACGATGTGGAAGCCCAGCGTCTGGTCAAGGCTTTCCGCGAGGGGCTGGCGCAATTGGGATGGGCCGATGGCCGCAACCTTCGGATCGATTACCGCTGGGCAGGCGGTGACGTCGGCCACATCAGAGCTTTCGCAAAGGAGTTGGTCGGGCTGTCCCCCGACATCATCGTCTGCTCTACAACTCCTTCGGTGGTAGCACTGCAACAGGAAACCCGCTCCATCCCCATCGTGTTCCTATCGGTCACCGACCCGGTTGGCCAAGGCCTTGTTGCGAGCTTGGCACATCCGGGCAGTAATATAACGGGCTTTGCCTTATTCGAGATCTCGTTGGGCACCAAGTGGATGGGCGCTCTCAAACAGATAGCGCCCAGCCTCAAGAGGGTCACCACGATCTTCAATCCAAAGACGGCGCCCTACTACTCACTGTACTTGGACGCGATTGAGAAAGCCGCTTCGTCGTTCGCTGTCGAGGGGCCGATTGTGGTCGAGGTTCACGACGATGCCGACATCGAACGCGCCATCAGCACTCTGTCACGCGAGCCGGACAGCGGGCTGATTGCGATGCCAGACAGCTTTAACTTTGTTCATCGCCGAACAATCATCGCGCTGGTGGATCGATACCGCCTGCCCGCAATGTACTTTTTGCCGTTTTTTGCGAGGGACGGCGGGTTAATTTCGTATGGACCTGACGAGGCTGACATGTTCCGGCAAGCTGCTGGCTATGTCGATCGCATTCTCAAAGGTGCGAAAGCCAGTGACCTGCCGGTCCAGCAGCCGACCAGATATGAGCTGGTCATCAATCTCAAGACTGCGAAGGCGCTTGGCCTCGAAGTGCCCAACTCGTTGCAATTACTCGCCGACGAGGTGATCGAATGATGGGGTGGATGGCCCCCTTGCGGCATCGACGTGCCAAACTGGTGTTTCGAAGAATCACCAGGAACAGGGAGCCATCCATGAGCGAGATTACGACAATCGGCCTGGATCTAGCCAAGCATGTTTTTCAGGTTCACGGCATTGATGCGCAGGGTACGACGGTTCTGCGTAAGCGACTGCGGCGCGGACAAGTGCTGGCGTTCTTCAGCCGACTTCCGCGCTGCGTGGTTGGGTTGGAAGCGTGTGCGACGGCCCATTACTGGGCGCGCGAGCTGGACGCGCTTGGGCACGAGGTGCGGCTGATGCCGGCGCAATACGTGAAGGCGTACATCAAGCGCAATAAGCACGATGCCGCCGATGCGGAAGCGATTTGCGAGGCTGTTCAGCGCCCGACGATGCGATTTGTACCGGTCAAGACGGCAGAGCAACAGGCGACCCAGTTGCTGCATCGTGGCCGCGAGCAGTTGGTGCGTCAGCGCACGATGTTGGTGAATGCGTTGCGGGCACATCTGGCGGAGTTCGGAATGGTGGCGGCGCAGGGCTTGCGCAATGTCGGCGAGCTGATTGCCATTGTTCGCGACGATGGTGATACGCGGCTGCCCGATGTGGCGCGGCAGGTGCTGCAGGTGTTGGCAAATCAGATCGAGCAGATCGAGACGGCGGTTACAGCGCTGGAGCGGCAGCTATTGGCCTGGCATAAGACCAACCCGGTCAGTCAGCGGCTGGCCAGCATTCCGGGCATTGGGCCTATCATCGCCACTGCAATTGCCACGACGGTTGCGGACCCGAAGGTGTTCCGCTCGGGCCGAGAGTTCGCCGCCTGGCTGGGCTTGGTGCCGCGGCAGAATTCAACCGGCGGGAAAACCCGGCTGGGCGGCATCACTAAGCGCGGCAACCGTTATTTGCGCCGGCTGCTCATCAACGGGGCAAGTGCCAATCTGCTGCGATCGAAGGCGACCAAAGCCGATCCATGGGTGATCGGGTTGCGTCGGCGGCGGCCGCCGCTGGTCGTAGCCGTGGCGCTGGCGAACAAGACGGCGCGCATCGCCTGGGCGGTGATGCTGCGCGAGAAGGAATACCTGCCCAGGGCTATGGCGGCTTAGTCGCCCACGGCACTGGGGCTGGAGCTTGCGAGAGAGCAATGACGCGTGATGGCACAGTCGGTCGATCCGACGCAACCGAGAGAAGCCTGCCGTTTCATTGGGACATCGATCCCGCTCGAATGATGAGGCCTCGGTTCGCGGACTCC
>DATEME010000270.1:0-2785 GCA_035275865.1 Candidatus Acidiferrales bacterium
TTGCAAGCCAAAATATAGAAGCTCGATGTCGGAGGACACGCCAAGTTTTGATTTGATGTTGTAGTGATAGTTGGCCACTGTCTTGCGGCTCACATGGAATGCTGATGCAATTTCGTCTGTTGTTCTTGCCTCGAGGATCATGCGCAAAATTTCAAACTCGCGGGGCGAAAGGTCTTCAAGCTGCGATCTTTCTTGGTGCACCCGACCGAAAGCCAGAACCTGAGCAATTTCGGGGCAAATCGCGAGACGACCATCCGAAACGGCCTTCACCGCGTCCACGAGGACATCGGGAGAACTGCTTTTGGTCACGTACCCTTTGGCCCCAGCACGGAAGGCCTGTAGAGCGTAAGCGGCCCCGCTGTGCATTGTGAACACTAGGACGCGCGCATGAGCATCAAACTCGCGGATATGCTTGATCGCGTCGACGCCGCCTCGGCCCGGCATCGAAATGTCCATAATGACAACGTCCGGCTCCTTGTCTTTGTAGCATTGATAGGCCGACGCAGCGTCGCAGGCTTCACCGACGACCGTTATCCCTTCGTGCTTTGCAAGGAGCGCACGGTAGCCTTCGCGAACGATGGCGTGGTCGTCGACAATAAGGACGCGGATTGTCTTCCTGCTCATTGCACGAGCTTTGCCGATACTTCAAATGGAATCATAGCGTGGAGCTTAAAGCCCCTATCCCCGAGATCGATGATATCCAATTGTCCGCCGAGAGCCATCACGCGCTCCCGCATGCCAATCAGCCCAAACCCGTTGCCTTGCGCAACAATGCCGCCGTCGGCTGCTCCGGATCCGTCGTTCTCGATCGTCAGCGTCAGCCAACGTCGCTCAGACGTGGTCGGACCCGCACCCTCTGGGCGGAAGCCCAGATCGACGCGAGCTTGAGCCGCATGCGCATGTTTGTTAATGTTGGTAAGGCCTTCCTGAACAATTCGATAGACGTGAGACGCTGCCGTCGGCGGCAGCACGCAAAGGTCACCATTAGTCTCAAGCGAGATTTTTAGTCGGCCGCCCGCCAATTGTTCGTGATCTCGCGCCAGAACTGCAAGACTGGCGGCGAGCCCGAAGTCATCGATCTCGGGCGGACGGAGGGTCCGTAACGTGGTACGGAGGGCTCTCATCACGGCCATAGACGTCTGCGACAGATTGCGTGCGTCAGGGACCAGGGCGGGGCACTCGCTTTCGGCCGTCGCCTTGATTGACGCAGCTACGGCACTCATGGCGCTCAGACTTTGGGCGAGTTCATCGTGGAGATCGCGCGCCAAGTCGAGCCGCTCTTGCTCTTGGTGATCGACGAGCTTAGCGGCGAGCTGCATCTTTTCGCGAGTTGTCCGTTCGAGGTTCGCCGCAAGCGCATTGAACGCCTCGCTGATGCGTTGCAGTTCGATTAATCGAAAGTGCGGCAGGCGACTGGATAGGTCGCCGCGCGCGAGCCTATCGAGGCCGGCCAAGATATCTTTT
The DNA here is from genome assembly GCA_035275865.1 of Candidatus Acidiferrales bacterium. Taxonomy (GTDB): domain Bacteria; phylum Acidobacteriota; class Terriglobia; order Acidiferrales; family UBA7541; genus Palsa-295. The sequence goes on from DATEME010000270.1 coordinate 1,465, forward strand.
GTGGGACGGAGGACCCGGCTGATTGCTCCGTACTGTAAAATGCAAATCGCTCCGATGACCAGCGCGGTAAGACCGAGCATCCCCGAAACTTCCTTCCAGATCGCAGCGAGAACGGCAGCACGCTCTGTCGTGACGACAACACTACCGTAGGGCTTATCACGATAAGAAATAAGACGAACAACATCGGTCTGCGGAGCTGGAATCCAGTTGGAGAGCGCAGCAAACCAAGTCGGCGGTGTTCCAATGTCGCGATTGAACCCGATACAGCTCGAGCGTGCGATGCTGCCGTTTGACTCGACGTATTGCACGCACTGACCGGCATTCTGGAGGTGTTCGCTTACTAGATCGAAGTCTGGAAAGCGCGTTGTCGCATCACGGCCTGACTCGATGTGAGACAATTGAATCTGCAACCGCTTAACCAGGACGTCGGCGACACGCGCGTTGACTTGACGAACCTCGCGATAAGTCCCGAACAACGCAAGTCCCGCGGCGATGAAGAAGCAAGCGAGCGCGCCGGCGACAAGTCGCAGCATCAGTGAGGATTTGAGATCGAGATGCATACCGCTCTTCTGGTCAGCGGGTTCTTGCGACAACCCTCGATGGCAGAACGCTATTATTTTACGCTACGCCTGCCGCTGGTCTAGGGAGAGACGCTCAACTGCCCCCGGGCAATTTTCCCAAACCTTCTCAGGCAAAGTGCCATTTTACAGCTGACGGCGCTGGGGCATTTAAGAAAAGGGATATTGTCCCCGCAACCAAGGAGGAAGAACGCCATGTCATGGACAACTCCGAGACTCGTCGAGATCTGCATCGGCCTCGAGATCAACGGGTACCTGCCGGCCGAATTCTGATCCCGGCGCGTTTGCGTCGGTCCTGAATGGGGCGACTCACCGCCCTCGTGCGCGGCTCGGCGGCGGGAGGAGGCTTTCCTCAATGGAATTGTCGCTGCGCGACATGCCGTTTGGCATGGGCGGGCGACGCGCGCGTGCGGCCGCGCACCCAGGCGAGCCTTGCCGTCAGCGCCGACGGCGAGAACTGGCTCCTGATCAACGCCTCCCCGGATTTGCCGCAGCAGGTTCGGCAATCGAAGGCGCTGCATCCGCGCAGCGGAACGCGCGGAAGCCCGATCAAAGCGGTGGTGCTCACGGGCGCCGAGATCGATCAGGTCGCGGGCTTGCTCAGCCTGCGGGAGCGCGAGCCGTTCATGGTGTGCGCCACCCCAGCCACCCTCGCCGCACTCGCCGATAACGCCATGTTCGGAGTGCTGGCAGCCGACGTGGTCAGGCGCATGGCAGCCATTCCCGGCGTCCCGCTCATGCTT
>DATEME010000271.1:0-8839 GCA_035275865.1 Candidatus Acidiferrales bacterium
CCGTCGAACAATCGCGTGCCGGGCCGCTATTCTCGAGCGCATCGAGGCGATGCCTTTGGGCTTTGACACCGTCGTCGGCGAGCGCGGGCTGAAACTCTCCGGCGGCGAGCGCCAGCGGATCGCCATCGCCCGAGCGCTCTACGCGGATCCGAAAATCCTCTTCCTCGACGAGGCGAGCTCGGCGCTCGACGACGCAACCGAACGCGAGATCATGGACCAGATCCGCCGCATCGCCGGCGACGTGACGGTTCTCGCTATCACGCACCGCAAGGGCACCATTCGTGCGGGAGATCATGTGGTGGCGTTAGTGAGCGGTCGCGCTACCGATACCCACTCCTGAAGCTGGTCAGCAGCTCGCGCGCGGCGGCGGTGACCACGGTCGCTTCGGGAAGAGATCGGAGCGTGATTGCGTACATGTGCTTGATTCATTTTGATTGAGGGATTCGGTGCGCGGGGAAGATCAGCGATAAAATCCGCCTCGCAACAACCTTTTTTAGCAGCCTGCTAATGCGGCAGCCGTCGTGGTCGCGCCGCGGCCCCCGTGGTGGTCGCACCCGTCGTCTGCCCGCCTGGATATCATCTCGGGCCACGCGGACGTGTCTGCCGATCCAATTACTGAATCCGAACCTGAGCGCGACTTTTCTGCACCAGGTCGCGCACGGCGCTTCTTTGCGTCAAGGGCGATGCCTGACGAAGAACGAATGCTTTGTCACCTAATACGGTCACGGCGCTCAGAATTCCTTGCCTCGACCAGCGGCGCTGGCCTGGAATATGGATTCACTCCCGATGCTTTTGATGTCGGGATTCACGTACTTCATCATGCTTAACGTGGCAGACGCAGTGGCGAAGATCGACGTATAGGGTCGCCCGCCAATTGCGGCCTTTACCAATGTGCTCGTAGCACCGCTTCTACGGTCGCGATTCCCGCAATCAATGAGCCGATAGTCGCAAGCGCCGCAGGCACACCGCGCGGCAATTCGGCGTTGATCACGCCGGCGAAGAAGATCGCGGCCACAGGCAGGGCGATGACGAAGTAGCGTCCTTGTACGCCCAAGACATGGGGAGAATCGACAGGCGTGTAGGTGAGAAAAAAGATCAGATAGACCAGGACAACGTAACCAAGGACAACGAGACCTGTCAGCACCGCCACGCGCGCGCGCGTCGTCCCGTCCGCCGGTAGTCTTTGCAGCGGCATGGCCAGGAGGAGGATCGTGAGCACGAGATAGGTCCAGGGTCGAAGCCGAATGTCCTGCCATCCCAAGATGCCAATGAGCTCCGGCCACAGCGGGGCGCCCCAGTCTCTGACAGCTGTCCATGCGGCCATCGGGAAATGCAATGGATGCTCCCACATGTAAGCGAGCTTCCACAGTGGATCAAACTGCTCCGGCGGGTAGTCGTGTCCTTCCCAGACACGCCACGCCGCCACTTCGGCCGAGACGCCGACCACCCATAGCGGCGACAGGACAATGCCCGGCAACGCGACGACCGCAAGGCTGCGCCACCGCTGCGGTTGCTCCCTGAACCGGCCGCTCATCAACTCCAACAGCACGAAGACAATCTGCGGCTGCTTAGCGAGGACGCACAGCGTCATCCATAACGAGCGCTCCCAGAGGCGTCCGGCGAACGGTTTCCAGACGAGTCTGAAGCAGAGCGCGGTGATCACCATCGCATAGCTGAGCGCCGCACCGTCCGCGCTGAGGACTGTGCGGTTAAAGAGCGATACCGGCAGCATCGCGATCAGCACGAACGTCCATTTGAGGACCGGGGTCACCGCGATGGCGTAGGCCACCATCGCCGTAAAGGCGACGAGGCCGAGGAATCGCATCAGGAGCAGCAGTTCGGGTACATCGAGCCGAAGAAGACCTCCATCGGCTGCAGCGAGGACATAAGGAGCGTAGGCGACGGGGCTATAGCCTTCGGTTCCGGCGAAAGCCGCGAACACCGGGGCCTGCGCGACCTGGTCGCCGCTTGCGCCGGTGATGTCTCGATAGTCGGCCATGATCTGGCCGTAGCGAATCCCCTCGTCTTTGGTTCTGGCGAACCATTCCCCTTTGCGGACTTTAAGAGGTTTGGCGAACTCTTCTCCTGAGTCCTTGAAGAAATAGAGCCGGTCATAGAGCGCGCGCTCCACGAAGACTCCCTTGCGACCATCGATCTCGGCGGCGGGCAGAAGTTCGCCGCGGGTGTAAGAATAGATGCGCAGAAAGTGCGATATCTCGTCCGGTCCGCGCAATGGCGGATTGATAACGATGATCGCCGATCCGAACGCAAGCGAGAGCAAGGCAAAGACGATTGCCGGCCGGCTCCCAAATTGCCTGCCGATACGCGACAATGCGCTCGGGCCAACGTCAGGCTTGTGCACCCAGGCGCGGTACAGCATCTCGTCGTCCGATCATCAAATGGCGATCATCAACGATTTGGGCTTTCGGTCCGACCCAAGCCGATGATCTGCCCCCAAGAGGTGTGCGCGTTCGCTCAAGAAGCTCATTTGGATTAGTGGCAGCAACAAGGCGGATTGTGGGCAGCGGCGGACCCGCTTAAACACCGGCTACTTCCGCAAGCCCAAGGCCCAATCGTCGGCGCAAATCTTGATTGGGTAGCGAGGAGGACAGACACTGATGGGACTATGCTTCGCGTCACCTGAATCGATCGGTTCCTGGCGTACATCGTGTGATGCGTTGGCGGCGACAGATTGGCGTAGATCCGCATCCCTTCGCGCCTATTCCGAAACGGAAGCGCTCGCGATGATCGCGAAGGAGTATCCTGACGCGTTGTTCGTGTATCCCGACGTCGTTCTCAGCTCTTATCCTCGGCCTCAGCAGCTCGCCGACTTCGCCCTCAAGGCCCACCTGCCCACGATGCATGCGTTCTGTTTTTTCGTGGACGCTGGCGGTCTCATGTCCTACGGCGCGACCCAATCCGAGATTTACACGAGCGCGGCTGAGCAGGTCGCAAAAATCCCGGATGGCGCTCGGCCGAGTGAGTTGCCGCTGCGACGGCAACGCGGTTCGAGTTGGTCATCAACAACAGGACTGCGAAGGCACTCGAACTCACAATCCCACCGTCGCTGCTTGCCGTTGCCGACGAGGTGATCGAGCGAAACGACGCGATTTCATATCGCTGCTTGGCGGCGCAGCGGCGTTTGTCGCGGCCGTTGTTGCGGGGGCAGCATCGTCGCCACGCTTGCGGTGTTGCACCCCGCTCGAATATGTCGCGATGAACGCGCTCACGGGCGGGACGCGAGGGGCCTACGACAAGTTCGAGCTCGACTATTGGTCGGCGGCCGCCACCGAGGCCGTGCAGCCCCTCGAGCATATGATCCATCCATTCGGCTGGCCGAAACGCCGCCGAGCGTCCTGGTTTGTATCAGCTCGCGCGAGGAGAGGGTTCATCCGATTCTGCGACGGCCCTGGATCGTGGAAACCGATCCGGACAAGGCCGATTTCATCATCGCGACGCAGCGGTCGCGTTGTGCGGAGGACAAGCCCGTCGTCTTGATCGACGAGGTCAAGCGCTTTGATCGGACGTTTGCCTGGGTTTACGCGCGTCCTGCCGAGAATAAATGAAATCGGAGGCTGGCTCGGTCTGCTTGCTCTCCCATGGGGCAGATTGAGCGCCGGCGAGCGCGATTTTCCGCGCCAGCATGGTGATCAATTCCATTTGGGTACGCAGCTTCAAGTGCAGATTGAGAAGCACGATCAAGCTGAGGCAGACCCAGATGTAGAGGATCAGGTCGACGCCGCGCCCGATCCCGACCAATTCGGCGAGCGTCGTGCTGTGCTCGGGGGCCCAAACAAAGTAGAGCCCGGCCGTTGCGACGAACACGGTCAGGACTGCGACCACGGGGGAGCGCCGGTATTCGCTCCACGCGTACAGCAGAATCCCGGCCAACAAGATGGAGAGGATCAATTGCGCAATCATCGATAGAGCCTTCGCGCGAACAAATCGAGCAGGATGAGAACGGCATCCTGGATATTCTGGCCTTTGGCCACCGAGTAGGCGGTGTATTCGATGGTGACGGACCGTTCGACATAGCGCAGCCCGCTGGCGGCGATCTGGCTCAACCATTCCGACGCGTGCGCCATCCGGTTCTGCCGCAGCGCGATGGCGGCGGCGCCTCTGCGGGTCATGGCACGCAGTCCGTTGTGGGTATCGGTGACCTGCAAGCCCGTGGTCAGCCGCGTGAATAGGGTTGCGGCGCGCAGCAGCAGGCGGCGCAGCGGAGGAAGGTTCGGAGCCTGTCCGAGAAACCTGCTGCCGAGCGCGAAATCGGCGCGCTCTTGGACGAGCGCCTCGACGAGGCGGGAAATATCCGAAACCCGGTGCTGCCCATCGGCATCGAACGTGACGATGAACTCGGCCGCCCGTGCCAGCGCGTAGTCGATCCCGGTCTGCAGCGCGGCGCCCTGACCGAGGTTGAAGGGATGGGTGATGACCGCGGCGCCGCCCGCGCGGGCCTGCTCGGCGGTCGCGTCGATCGATCCGTCGTCGACGACCACGACGGCATGGCCCGCACGCTTGACCTCGGCCACGACGCGGGAAATGACCGGCCCTTCGTTATAGGCAGGGATGACCACGTAGACTTGCGTCCGGGAGACCATCTGGCCCTTCCTGCTGCGGACGAGAAATGCCGCACGCCGGAAAAAGTTCCAGGCTCAGCCTGCGACCCGCCAAATTCCCGGACGCGACGCGGCCGGACGAGCCCCGACGGCGTCCGTTATTACGGGGCTTTGCGCAGGACGATGCGCATGGCGTCGAACAGGTTGACGGGCACGCCGATCCGGCTGGCGGCCGTCACGCCTGTGCCGCGCAGGCCCAGCATTCGGCGCAACTGGAAGACCATCAGCGATGCCGGAACGATCTTCCAGGGATGGTCCACGTGTTCCATTGCAAGCCCCAGCCCGGCGGACAGGCGGCGCATGCTCTCCTGCGTGAAGAACCACAGGTGCTGCGGCGGGGTCATGAGCCGCCATCTCGCGCCGGCTGATCTCGCCACCGTCGAGCCGAAGTCTCCCGTCGTGATCACGATGATGCCGCCGGGATTGAGGTGCTGGCAGCATAGGGCAAGCGTCTCGCGCGGCTGCGGCAGGTGCTCGACCACATCGAACAGGACGATGACATCCACTTGACTGATCCGCCGCAAGTTCGCCGCATCGGCTACTCCCTGCAGGACGTTCAATCCCGCGCGCCGGCCATGGTCCGCAGCCGGCGCGGAGAGCTCGATTCCCGCCACGTCGAAATACCGCGCGGCCTCCATGAGAAAAAAACCATAGGCGCATCCCAGCTCCAAGAGCTTGCCGCCGTCGCGATAGCGGCGAATGAAATCGACGCTGCGAGCAAACTCTCGGCGCAGCACGGGTTCGGCTCCGAGATAATCGGAATAACCGTCCAAGCGGCGGCCGGAAAAATAATCCTCGGTGTAGTAGGCGGCGGGATCGAACCCTGACGTTTCCGTGCGGCCGAGGCCGCAATCTTCGCACTGCAGGATATCGCACCCGTTGATCCGGAAGCGAAACACGTGGGCCGTCGTGCGACCGCAGGCCGGGCATGGGCGCGAGAGGCCGCCCTTCGTCGCGGGGAGTTGTGATTCCGTTTGCAAGGAGCTTGCTGCCTCTCGGAGGGGCTCGTGCTCGTTCGTTGTTGAGCGCAATCCTCTCACTCAATTCCTCGGTGACTTGGCAAGTTCCGCCCGCCTCGCACCCGTATCCGAAATAGGCTTCGCGCACCCCGCGCGCGTCGCGAGCTCGTCCGGCCGGCCGCGACCACGCGACGCCCTTTCGACAGCCGGAACAGTTCGAGCCGAGCAGGCGCGTAATGGTGCCGGCCTCGACGGTGAGCCGCACGTTCAAGACCAGCAATGGTTGATTGACACCGCGTTGTTTCCTGATCGCCTACGGTCCGAGCGTGCCCGAGGCCCAACCTCTTCGGGACCAGCAGTGATCTGGTAATCCGATCCGCAGCATCGGCTTTCGGTCCAAAGTCAGGGCTGGCCTCAGGGGCGGTAACGTCATTGAGGCTACACAGATCGGCGGTCGTCGGTCGGATCGTCTTATGGCGAGAAAATTATCATCTAGCAATTTTGGATTTTGCAACAGTATCAGCCTCACGCATGCTGGAGGCGTCGTCAGCAACGGCTAGCAAAACGAAAAGCCTCGGCGCATTCGCGACGAACTGTCATCAGAAACAAGCGTCAGATCGATGCCTGGGATTGCGCGGGGACTACAGAAAGGAGATAACCATGTTCGCGCGCTTTTTGTTCTCGCTTGAGGGCTGGAGATTTCCTTCGCGACCGTGAGGTAGAGCGAATGATCCCGTCGAACAACATCAGTCGTGTCTATGATCCCCACACTCTCAGCATCATGGCCATCGCATTCGATCGCGCGTGCGATTTTCTGCCGGTTCAATTCAGAGACAGTGATTACATGCGCAGAAAGCTCGCCTCGCACATTATCCGTCACGTTAATGACGGCGAAAGTGATCCGACGCGCCTCGCCGATTCGGCCGTTGTCTCTATTTTTTGGTAATCCAATCGACGCAGGACGGAGCTTGCTCCTGCGGACGATGCGTTCCTGCACGTCCTTATCGTCATGGACGCGCCCCAGCAGCAGATGAAACCCCAGGCTATAAAGAAACCCGCCATGGCCGCAGCTGTCACCCGCCCCGAAGCCTGTCACGGAGATCAACCGCTTGACGTGAGCCTGCTCCATCGCGGTGACGAGCACCGCGTCGCTTTGGAGAAAAGCCGCGTCGGCTTGAGGACGATTTCGGGCCCGGCCGAAACGCCGAACGACTGGATGACGACATCAACTCCAGTCAGCGCGCGCTTCACCGTGACCATTTCGAGCGCGTCCCCGACCCCGTATCTTGGCCGACAAGCCCCACAGCCAGCGGCCGTACCCGTGTGTGGTAGCGGCGATAGACATCGCCGAACTTGCGCTCGAGATAGGCTTCCTCCCGGGTGATCACACCGTAGCGGATGACAAGCGCGAAGGGCACCAGCGTCATCAAACGTCAGAGGCTGTTGAAGGCAATGGCCAAGCCTGCTCACGACACCGCAGCACGCATGAGAGCGGTCCGACGATAGGCAGCGGCTATGGCGAGCATCCTGCCCTCCTTGAACCGTGAAGACCGCGCGCTCGTGGCGTGCTGTCGTTCCGTTTACGCACCTCGCACGGGAGGGGCGTATGACAGTCACCATCGGACGGCGGGAATTGCTGGCCGCACTTGGCGGTGCGGCAGCCGCGTGGCCGCTCGCGGCGCGCGCGCAACAGGGAGGCGTCGCGTTTGTCGGCTTGCTCAGCGGCGGTCAGCTAGATGACCGACTGACTGACGCTATTCGGCAGGGCCTCAAACAAGCGAGCTATATCGAAGGCCGCAACATCGCCATCAAGTATCGCTCGGCCGATGGTCGTTTCGACCGATGCCGGCATTGGCTGCCGAGCTAGCGGCCGACCGCGTCGCTTTGCTTGTTGCGCTTTTCTCGCCGACGGCCGCAGCGGCTGCTAAACTTCAACCATTCCGATTGTTTTCGCGATCGGCGCTGATCCGGTCGATCTCGGTCTCGTTTCCAGTCTCAACCGCCCCGGCGGCAATGTTACGGGTGTGACGTTTTTCATCAACACACTCGGGGCAAAACGGTTGGAACTGCTGCGCGAGCTGGTTCCGACTGCCGCCGTTGGTGGGCTGATCAGTTACGGAGCGAGCATTACCGATGCCTATCGCCTCGCCGGTGGTTACGCCGCGCGGATTCTCAAAGGCGAAAAGGCGGCCGACTTGCTGATTCAGCAGTCGGTGAAATTCGAGTTGACCATCAACCTCAAGACTGCGAAGGCGCTCGCCCTCACCGTGCCGCCGACCTTACTCGCCACTGCCGACGAGGTGATCGATTGAACGCGAGGGCGAACCGCCGCGAGCTCATCACGCTGCTCGGCAGTGCGGCGGCAGCGCCCTTGAGTCTTTGGAACCGACAAATCCCTGCAGTCTTTTGGCGCAATCGCCCCTCGTGTGTCACGGCTATCGATCGGCCGCATTGACAATTCGCCCTGGTAGTCCGACCGTTTGAGATGGCGATTTCACCGACGGTGCGCCTTGGTTCCTTTGACACCCTTCCTGTGGCCGGCACTCGCCGCCGCGACGGCGAGCGAGATGGTCGCGGCATTCGCCAAGGAACTTGCGCATCTGGCCGCTGGGCAGCCCTCGAACTCCATGCCTCGCAAGCCGAGGTGGACCACGCCGAACCGCATTGCGCTCGAATTGCCCTCGATGCGGCTGCGCGAGTTCTCAGCGGGTGGCGAGGACATTGCAACCCTAGTCTGCGCGCCGTTTGCGCTTCATGACGCCGCGCTGACCGACTTCGCCCCAGACCACAGTCTCGTTGCGGCGCTGCAGATGGCCGGGCTGAGGAATGTCTTTGTGACGGATTGGCGCTTGGCGAGCCCTGAAATGCGCTTCTTCTCAATTGACAGCTACCTTGCTGATCTCAACGTTGTGATAGACGACCTCGGCGGCTGCGCCAATCTGATTGGGGTGTGTCAAGGCGGCTGGATGGCGCTTGCCTATGCCGCGCGGTATCCCAGCAAGATACGCGGGCTTGTTCTCGCAGGGGCGCCGGTCGACATCAATGCAGGCGAATCCGAGCTGTCTCGGGTCGCCCATAGTGTGCCGACTTCTGCGTTCAAACAATTGGTTGAACTCGGAGACGGACGCGTCCGCGGCTCGCATCTGCTCCACCTCTGGAAAGATCCACCGCTTGAACCCGAAGCAATTCATGGCCTGTTACAGGTTCGGGATGATATCGCCACGCCGCGCAGCTTGCGGCTCATCGCGCTCTTTCGCTAAT
>DATEME010000272.1:0-4764 GCA_035275865.1 Candidatus Acidiferrales bacterium
GACTTCGTGATGGTTGGCCGCATGCGTTCTTACCGATAGCGGCAATCCATGGCGATCAACAATCGCCATGATTTTCATGCCTTTTCCGCGTTTCGTTGCCCCAATCTCTGCCCCGCCACCCTTGGCCATCACGAACGTCGCATCGATGAAGCATTCTTCTTCATCCAGCGCACCTCTGTCGCGAAGCTCGTTAGCAACATCCGTCAGCAGCCGCCGCAAAATCTCATCACGGCACCAAGCCTGAAAGCGCCGATGTACCGTTTTGTAGTTGGGATAGCTTTGTGGCAGCATATGCCATTGCGCACCTGTGTTGAGAAGCCACAGGACTGCTTCAAGAACGCGACGTGTCGGGATCGGCTTGCGTCCGGGACGACCATCGGCAATGTGCTCCTCCGGAAAATGATTCCGGATCCGTTCCCATTGCTCATCCGTGAGTCGAATCATCCGATATTTATAGCGGATCGATTCCGGCCCGCAATTTTGAGATAGGTTCTAGTGAGTTCGGCACGAGGTCACACGCGCGACTGAGCGGCGCTGAAAGCCTGAGCCTCGGTCCAGGTTTCGAAAACGTGCGGCGCGAGGTTTCGTTCCGCAAGCGCCGCCCCGAGCTTCAAGCGCATGAAGGCGCTGGTGGTGTAGCGCGATGCGCTCGAATAATAGCGGTTCTGCATGTATGTAATCATCGAGAAGTAGGCGTCACTGACCATCGGATCGAGATAGAAACCATCGTAGTTCGCCACCAGCGAGACCTTGCGGCCGATCGCCTTGCACCGGCTTTCCATCTCGCGCCGGACGAGGTCGACATCGGCGACGGTGCGGACCTGGAAGCCTTCGAAATTGATGAATATCGTGTTGCGCTCCTGGTCGTAGGAGATCCGCTCGCTAAGACTTAGGCCAAGAAGCAGCTGTTCGAGCCCCATGGGATCCGGCTTGAAGATTAGGGGATTCATCGGCCGCGGATCCTTTACGATGGGCCTGAACTTCATGTGTCGGAGGATGTCCCTTTCCACGTCGATTCCTGGTGCGACCTCGATGAGCTGCATGCCTTCGCGGGTGCGCTGGAATACGCAGCGCTCGGTTACATAGAAGACCGGCTGGCCAGTCTCCACGGCGTAGGTGCCGCTGAACGTGGTCTGCTCGACCCGGTCGATGAACTTCTGCGCGCGTCCTTCCGCTGCGACCACGAGCGTGTCGTCGGCGAGCTCGACCTTGAGGCCGCCGGCAGTGAACGTTCCCGCGAACAGAAGCTTCTTTGCGTTCTGGGAGATGTTGATGAAACCGCCGGCGCCCGCGAGCTTGCGCCCGAACCGGCTGACATTGACGTTTCCCTCCGCGTCGGCCTGCGCCATGCCGAGGCAGGCGAGATCGAGCCCCCCGCCGTCATAAAAGTCGAATTGCTGGTTCTGCTGGATGACCGCCTCGGGATTGAGCGCCGCCCCGAAGTCAAGTCCGCCCTGGGGAATGCCGCCGACGATTCCGGGCTCGGCGGTCAGCGTCACGTATTTGAGAATTAGCTCCTCCGCCGCCACGGCAGCGACGCCTTCCGGCATGCCGATGCCCAGATTCACCACGCCGCCGAGCGGCAGCTCGAAGGCACAGCGGCGCGCGATGATCTTGCGTTCGTCGAGCTCCATCGGCTCGATGCGGTTGAGTGGCACGCGCTGCCGCCCGGAGTAGGCGTGATTGTACTGCGTCCCGTACGTCTGCAGATGATTGTTGGCTTCGGAGAGAACGACACAATCGACCAAAATGCCGGGAATCTGCACCTCACGCGGATTGAGCGAATCCGCCGCTGCGATGCGCTCGACCTGCGCGATCACGAAGCCGCGCGAATTCTTCGCTGCCATGGCGGCGGAGAGGTTGTCGAGGGTGAGAGCCTCGCGCTCCATGGTGACGTTGCCGTTGGGATCGCAGGTGGTCCCGCGGATGAATGCGACGTTGATGGGAAACGTCTTGTAGCGCAGCCATTCCTCGCCATCGATCTGCATCAGCTCGACCAGATCCTCGGTCGTCACGCTGCTGATCTTTCCGCCCTGCTCACGCGGATCGACGAAGGTGCGCAGTCCTACCTTGGAGATCGCGCCGGGCCGGCGCGCGGCGATCTCGCGATAGAGATGGGAAATGCACCCGAGCGGCAGGTTATAGGCCTCGATCTCGTTGTTGAGCGCCAGCTCGCATAGTTTGGGCACCAGGCTCCAGTGGCCGCCGACGACGCGCTTGAGCAGATCTTTGTGGGCAAGGCGGTTGAGGCCGCGCTCCTTGCCGTCTCCGGGTGCTGCTGCGAACACCAGCGTGAGGCCGCAGGGGTGGCGCTCCTTCAGGAACCGGCGCTCGAGCGCGAGGATCAGCTCGTCCGGCGTGCCGATGCCGACGAAACCGGAAACGCATACCGTGTCGCCGTCACGGACGATGGCGATCGCCTCCTCGGCCGAAACGATCTTGTTCTTGAGCGCCATACGCCTATTCCCTCCCGGCAAGCCACTTGGCGATCCCGGAACCCAGCAACGCCTGGGACTTTCCGCCGACGAATACGCCGACGTGCCCGCCCGGCAAAGCGAGCTCCGTATAATCCCTGGTGCCGACCTTTGCGCCGAGCGCCTGGGACGTCGCAGGCGGGATGATGTGGTCGTCCTTGGCGAATACGTTGAGGACCGGCATCGTGAGATTGCGCAGATCCACCTGCCGGCCGTTGATCATGAACGCGTTCTTGATCAGCTTGTTGTCCTGGTAGAGATCTTTCAGCCACTGCTTGGCGGCCTCGCCGGGATGATGCGGCCGATCGGCGATCCACTTCTCCATGCGCAGGAAGTTAAGAAATTTCTTATCGTCGTCCACGACTTCCAAAAGGTCGAGATTGTATTTCATCAGGGTGCGCATCGGCGTCATCTGCGAGAACACCGATCCCATAAACTCGCCCGGAAGATTGCCATAGGCCTCGATCAGGCGATCCACATCGTCCGGAGTGAGACTGCGAGTCCAAAGATTGATGAAACCATGTCCCAGGCGATTCTCGACCGTATCACCGTGGAAATCGATCGGAGTAATCGTAAGGACTATCGACTTCACGGTTTGGGGGTGCAGCGCCGCATAGCAAGTGGTGAAGACGCCGCCTTCGCAGATTCCGAGCAAGCTGACCTTGTCGATGCCGTGGCGTTCGCGGATGGCCTCGACGCAGTCCGCCAAATATCCGTCGATGTAGTCATCGAGCGTGAGCCAGCGGTCTGCGCGCGACGGGTTGCCCCAGTCAACCACGTAGAGATCAACGCCGAGATTGAGGAGATTGCGGACGAGCGAGCGATCCTCCTGCAGGTCCGCCATGGTATAGCGGCCGATCAGCCCATACACGATCAGTACCGGAGTTACGACCTTCTTGTCGGCGAGCGGCCGGTAGTGATGCAGCGAGACTTTGTCCTGGCGCCAGACCTCGTCCTTCGGTGTCGTGGCGATCGCCACGTCATCGTCATGAAGCTTTGAGAACAACGCGGCGCCGCGCGCAATTTTCTCACCAAGAGCCGCCGCTTCTGCAATCGCCTGATCGGGTTTGATGCGTATTGGCGCTCCGCTGCTCGTCATGATGACGCGCTCCGGCGTGGATTGGACTGCTTGCGCGTGCGCTTTGGCGACGTCTCCGGCGGCGTATCCACCTTCACCGGCGCCTGGCGGCTCATGCGCTGGAGCGCGCGCAACTCACGCCGCAGCTCAGTCACCGTGCGGTGTACGTCGTCAAGCTCTTCGCGCGTTGGATAGCCGAACATCTCGCTGTAGAACGTCGCTATCTCCTGCTGGGCGAGGCGCAGGTCGGTGCTCGCCATGAGGATTTTCCGCTGGCTCTTAAGGTATGCCTCCGAACGCTGCGTTTCGAGCAAGGCGGTGTTGGCTGTCTCGACCCACAACGCAAGCAGCTCGCGCCACGAGCCCAGCGCCTCCATGCGGTCTGCCTTTTCGTTGAGATTTTTGGCGAACTTGCCGGCCGCCTGAAGCCAGGCCTCCAGCATCACCGTGTTGTGTTCCAGGCTGCACCGGCGCAGCGCGGTCCACGCATTGAACAGGGTGAGCATCTTGCGCTCGGTGTCCCACAGGTCGGCGAGACGCGGTCCCTCCGCCATCCGCTGAAGCGCCTGGTCCATGCCGTCGGTGCCGGAAAACCACGCGCGCGGATCGAAGATCTTGCCCAACAGCCCAGCGACGATCGGGTCGTGCGTCTCGCCGCCCTGCATGTTGCGGCTGATGGTTTGAGACAGCTCGATTGCCGACGACCACAGTTTCCCGAAAGCCTGGTTGGCCTGGGTCAGGCCTTCCGTGTCGAGGATGCTGGCCGGCAGCGCCCCGGAAGCGCCCTTCTGACCAGCCGCCTTCGCCATGCCAAAGAACAGGTTCTGCTGTGCGGCCGCGAAATCCTTTCCGCCGCGGCCCCACAGTTCCGCCATCGCCTGCATGTATTCGAACGGCGTCACGTCAGAACACCACGACCTGCCGCACCGCCTTGCCCTCGTGCAGCCGGTCGAAGCCCAGGTTGATCTCATCGAGCTTCAGGCGGCCACTCATTAGCCGATCGACGGGCAGCTTGCCGCGCCGGTAGAGTTCGATGTAGCGCGGCAGGTCGCGCGTTGGAACACAGGTGCCGATATAGCTTCCCTTCACGGTTCGCTCCTCGGCGACAAGATTCACCTGCGGCAGCGCAAAGGTATGGTTTGGCGGCGGCAGGCCGGCGGTGACGGTGGTGCCGCCACGGCGTGTGATTCTATACGCGAGGTCCATGGCGCG
>DATEME010000273.1:0-1160 GCA_035275865.1 Candidatus Acidiferrales bacterium
GTTGCCCGAGTTCCTCAAGACGCGCAAACATCGCCCTGTCGCCCATTCGTGGTAGGCGGCGATCAAAGAACATCTGCGCGGCGGCAAGGATAACGCTCCCGTAGGTGTCGTTCTGGACCTGCCGCTCGGCGAGGTTTCCGACGCGGACTGGACCCATCCCACGATAGCCAAGCAGGCTGCCAATCTCACGCTCGGGGAGGGGAATGCTTGGAACAATTGCGTAAACAGGGCGCAGGCGGCGATCCTTGCCGAGAGCCGCAATGTTGATGATGTAGTGAAGAAAATCTTCCATTGTGAGTGTCGCCCCAAGCTGGTTCAGCGCCTGCACGACAAAATAGGCGTCGCGCAACCAGCAATAACGATAATCCCATGTACGACCGCTGTTCGGCGCTTCGGGAATCGAGGTCGTCGGCGAGGCGACAATAGCTCCCGTCTCTTCGAAGCTGCAGAGCTTTAGGACGATCGCGGCCCGAATGACAGCGTCCTGCCACTCGAAAGGCACGGAGAGGTAGCGCGTCCATTCAAACCAATAGTCCTGCGTCAGCTCGAAATATTCGCGTGTCGTGGCGGCAATCGGCGCGGTAATGCGTTCGTCTGGACCGAGAATCAGGTTAACCGGCCCTTCCAGAACGAAGGGCACTTCCTCGGCAAGGTAGGAAATCGGCGCATCTGTTGTGAGGCGTAACGCCAAGGTAGATGAGGTGTAACGGATGTGATTGCTCCCGTGGATCTGCGTCATCGGCGTGGCGCCATAATCCGAACGAGGTCTGACGCGGATGCGAAGACGCGGACTGCCGGCAAGCGGGACGACACGGCGCACTAGGATCGTCGGGCGGAACAGGCGCCCATAATGCTTGAACCGGGGCGCGAGGTCTGTAATCTGAACCGTGGCGCCAGCATCATCGGTCAGCGTCGTGACCAATATCGCTGTGTTTCGCATGTATTCCTGCTTCGCCGACTCGAGGTTTGTAAGCTCAATGTCGAATAGCCCAGCCCCGGTCGGGTCGTCCGCGACCTCCAGCAGGCTGCAGAAGATCGGATCACCGTCGAAGCGGGGGAAACAGCACCAGACGATTCGAGCCCATCGATCGACTAGCGCCGCTATCGCGCTGTTCCCGATAACAGCAAGGTTCAGGTCGTTCATGAGCGCGCTCCGCTGC
>DATEME010000274.1:0-1332 GCA_035275865.1 Candidatus Acidiferrales bacterium
GTTCTCGAAACACTCGATCAGTGGTGCGGACCTAACTACCGCTACATCAAGGTCCGGGCTCACGATGGTTTGTATATTCTTCGGTTCGACGAAACCCGCGCCGAATGGCACTTGACAATGTTCAAAAGAGCGGGAGCAGAAGGGATCTAACTTAAAGCCCATGACCCGGCTCGTTCAGTGCACCCTTGTGAACGACCCTTTTTCCGATCCGGGGCTATTCATCGACTTTTGCTTCGGCCGCCGTGCGCTGCTATTCGATCTCGGCGATCTGACCCCGCTGTCGCCCCGCCAACTCTTTCGCGTCAGCCATGTCTTCGTGTCTCACGCCCACATGGATCATTTTGTCGGGTTCGATCGGTTGTTGCGCGTCTGTTTGCATCGGACAATGCCGCTGCATCTCGTCGGCTCGGCGGGTTTTGCCGACCGCGTCCAGCACAAGCTCAAAGCCTATACATTGGACCTTCTCGGTGAAGATTCATGCGATTTCGTCATCACAGCCGCTGAGTTCAACGGTGAGAGATTCGACCGCCGGTGCGAATTTCACGCTCGGGAAACCTTCCGCCAGCGCGAGGTGTCGTCAGTCCATTTGCCGCCCGGAACGCTCCTGGATGAAGATGAATTTCGGATCGATAGCGTCGTGCTCGATCATGGCACGCCGTGCCTGGCCTTCGCATTCGAGGAAAAGCTGCGCGTCAATGTTTGGAGCGAAGGACTAAAGTTGCTCCGGCTTCCCGTCGGCCCATGGCTCAGCGACGCGAAGCGAGCGGTGCGGCGAGGTGCGCCGGACGACAGTGAAATCGTCATTCGCCCCGACCAGTCCATTCCCCTCGGCGTGCTCAAGCAACACGCGCTGCGGACAGCGCGTGGACAAAAGATCGCTTATGTGGTCGACGCTGCCTACCACGAAAAGAACATCGATAGGATCGTCGCGCTGGCGCGCGGGGCTGATCAGCTCTTTATGGAGGCGCCGTTCCTCGACATGGATGCCGAAGTTGCTGCACAAAGGCGACATCTCACCGCGCGTCAGGCCGGTGCCATCGCAAAGCGAGCAGGCGTTTCCCGATTTGTCCCCTTCCACTTCTCAGCCCGCTACCGCGACCAGGAGGACAGGCTTCGATGCGAGGCGGAGCAAGCCTTCCGCGAATGATGGCTGCTCCCAAACGATTAGCACACGCCGCAGGCCAGCAGACCGCCGCAGTGCGGGCGGGTGTATGGCCGCTGAGGGTCCAGTCGCGTCTGACGCAATCAGGGCCGGTCGTAGATATTCTCCGCAGCACCCCGAAAAGCTGTTGCGCCTGGCCGCGTCACCCCGCGACCATCTCGCCGACGATT
>DATEME010000275.1:0-8023 GCA_035275865.1 Candidatus Acidiferrales bacterium
GCGGTGATGCTTGCCGCACCGATTTTCGCGCAATCGAAGAATCTGCTGATCTATTTCATTGACGTCGAAGGCGGCCAAGCTACGCTCTTCGTCGCTCCTTCCGGCGAGAGCGTTCTCGTCGATACAGGCTGGCCGGGCGAGAGCAACGCCACCCGCATCGTCGCTGCCGCGAAGGATGCGGGCGTCAAGCAAATCGATCATCTTCTGATCACGCATTTTCACACGGACCACGTCGGGGGCGTCTCCGCGCTTGCCGCGAAAATCCCGATCCGCAACTTCTACGACCATGGCGAGACCGTCGAACACGATCCGGCGAATGGCCAAAAGCTGTGGGACGATTACGAGAAAGTCGCGAAGGCCGGCCACCATACTATAGTGACGCCCGGCTTTAAACTGCCGGTGAAAGGCCTCGACTGGACGATCGTGACTGCTGCGGGAAAGATGATCGACCATCCGCTGGCCGGTGCTGGCCGGGCAAATCCGTATTGCGCTCATTTCAAGCCGCAAGAAGTCGATGAGTCCGAAAACGCTCTATCCTCCGGCAGCATCATCCAATTCGGCAAAATGCGTATCGCCGACCTCGGCGATCTCACGTGGAATAAAGAGGGCGAGCTGGTCTGTCCCGCAAACAAAGTCGGGACGGTCGACCTTTTCATCGTCAGCCATCACGGCCTCGCCATTAGCAATTCCCCGGCGCTCGTGCACGCGCTCCGTCCCCGGGTCGCGATAATGGACAATGGCGCGAAAAAGGGCGGCACAGTTGAGGCATGGACCACAATCCACAGTTCGCCCGGGCTCGAAGATTTGTGGCAATTGCACTTCTCGGAAGTCGGCGGACCAGACCATAATCCCGCGGCGGAGCTGATCGCGAATCCCAACGCCTCGCCAGATTCAGCTTTCTGGATCAAAGTGACGGCACACCCCGACGGTCATTTCGAGGTCACCAACCAGCGCAATGGATTTACGAAGAGATATTAGGAGATGGGCACCACGCAGAGTGCGTGATGTAAGCGTGATACAAGAAAGTCCCAGTCCACGGAAGTGCCTGGCTGGGAGCACCGCGCTCTGCTGCCACAGTTTGTTTCAGGCGCTGGCGGCGCGCGAAAGCGTCCCGTGCCTATAAATCGTCCCCGCCGGGCCGCGCCGTGCTTTCGGCTGACCCTCGACCTGAATGATCTGGCTTGAACGGTAAGGGTGCTCGCATTCGCAGGACCGGCACCGCACCGTGAATACGCGCTCGGACTCCGACCCCGGCTCTTCCGCGCTCGACAATGTCTCCATGCGAATCACAATCGCAGGCACTGGGATCGGCTCGCGGCAGTGGCGGCAGAGCACGGCACGGTACTGCGGACTCGTAGCTTCCTGAATCATCGCAACCTCCAAATTAGGGACGGCTGGGCCGCCGTTCGGGGAGGCAGATAGTAACTTCACCTCGAAGACAAGTCTAGCCTAGCGCGTTCAATACCTGTGGAAAACCCCTGCAGAGCCGACCGATGACGGTGGCTGAAATCCACCACTGACGCTGAAAACCACCAAGGCCGCGATGTTCTTAGGAACCTTTGCGAAACCAAATCCTGAATTAAGCTATTTTGATTCAGCTAGTTACAGAAGGAAAGCCATGCCGACCGGTTTGGTATCCCCCCTGCACTACGATGATCGGATTCCAGCACCCTGGCTTGCAGCAGCCGGGAGGGGCCCATGAAAAAATTCATAACGATGATCGCAGTGCTTATCATATCCGCGGGATTCAGTCCCGCGGCGTCTTCATTATTGGCTCAGGGTGACTACGGCGCGTACTCTGAGCCTCAGGCCGGTCCCCCTCCCGCGCCCGAGCAGGATCAGGCGGCTCAGGATCAGTCCCAAGACCAGCAAGCCGATAACGGTTCGCAGCCTACCGTCGCGCGCGCCAGCTACATTCACGGTGACGTTTCATCGCAGCGCGGCGACAACGGCGAGCTCGTTCCGCTCACCCTGAACACCCCGCTTGAAGCCGGCGACCGCGTCTCCACTGAAAATGGCGGCCGTGCCGAAATCGAACTCGACTATGGCGACCAAATCCGCCTTTCGAGCGACGCCACCGCGAAAATCGCGAGCCTCGATCGGCAAAATATCCAGGTCCAGCTGGGGCAGGGCTTGGCGACATATTCCGTCCTGCCCGGTAGCCAGGCTCAAGTCGAAATTGATACGCCCAACGCCGCCGTGCATCCGGATGGCCAAGGCGACTATCGCATCCTCGTGAATTCCGACGCCGAAACGAAAATCATCGTTCGCAGCGGCTCGGCTGACGTTTCCACGCCCGAAGGCAGCACGCATGTCGACGCCGGCCAGATGATCACCGTCGCTGGCACGGACAACCCGCAATATCGCGTCGACGCAGCTCCCGGCCGCGACGATTGGGACGCCTGGAACGCTGACCGCGATCATCGCGTCGAAACCGCAAACAGTTTCCGCAACACGAACCGCTATTACACGGGCTCCGAAGATCTCGACGTCTACGGCGAATGGAGCGAAGTCCCCGATTACGGCAACGTTTGGTTCCCGAATTACGGCTCGGATTGGGCGCCCTACCGCGACGGAACCTGGGTCTACGAGCCCTTTTACGGGTGGACGTGGGTTTCCTATGAGCCGTGGGGCTGGGCGCCCTACCACTATGGCCGCTGGTTCGTTTACGGCGGACGTTGGGGCTGGTGGCCGGGACCTGTGTACACCGACTACTACCCGATTTGGTCTCCTGCTTACGTCTCCTTCTTCGGATGGGGCGGCGGAGTCGGGTTTGATGCTGGTTTCGGCTGGGGCAATGTCGGTTGGCTCCCGATCGGACCGTGCGATTGGTATCACCCCTGGTATGGGCGCTGGGGCGGCTCGTATCGCGCCGTTGGCTTCCGTGATTACGACCGCTTCCACGAAGGCTTCGGCCCGCTGCACGGCGATCGCGGACGCCAATTCTCCAACTTTCATGACGCCCTCGTAAACGATCGCGTCCGCGGCGGCATCAGCTCGATGCGCGGCAGCGAATTTGGCCGCGGCCGCGTCCCGAGGAATCAGGCGCATGTCACAGAAGCGGCGTTCCGCCAGTCCAGCGCGATCACCGGCAGAATGCCTTTCCGCCCAACGCGCGAAAGCTACAGTTCCACAGGTCGCCCGGCGAACGGCTCGGCATTCAGGAATGCTCCGCCGAATTCGCAGCGCTTCTACAGCGCGAACCGCGGGTTCGGAGGCAATAACTCGGCCCGTGGACAAAACTCGTTCTCTGCCGGCCGCAACAACAGCGTGCGCTCCAATTCAGTCGCGCAGAATTCGCGTCCCGGATGGCGCACATTCAGCCCGCCCTCTGCAAACCGCGGTGGAAATACGCAGCAATCGGGTAATCGCGGCGCTGTCGATAACCGTGGCTCGGTGCAGGGTCGCGGTCCGTCAGCAAATGGCGGCCAGAATGGAAACTGGCGGACATTCGACGGCAATCGCGGCCCAGTTGACAACCGCGGCGCCGTGCAGAATAGCCCCGGCGCAAACCGTGGCGCAAATCCGCAGACCTTCGGCGGTAATCGCGGCGTCACGCCGAACCGAGGCTCCAACGATCCAGCGATGAACCGCGGCGCGCAACAAAATCCGGGAAACAGCAGTGGCGGTTGGCGCAACTTCACGCCGCCGACGCAGGCGCAAAACGAGCGCAATTTCTCTCGACCGAATACCAATAACGAACCGTCTCGAAACTATCCATCGCAGGAATCTCGAGGCGGCAATTCATATTCCCGGCCTCCGTTGAACATGAGGCAGCCCGTCGTCACTCCTCGCGGCGACTCGAATTCTGGAAACAGCGGACCACGCGGCGGAGGTAACTACTCAGCGCCTACTCGCAACTACTCAGCACCTAGCGGCGGATATTCAAACCCGCGCGGTGGCTATCCGGGCGGAGCGTATTCTGCTCCCCGCGGTGGGTACGGCGGCGGTAGTTACTCCGCTCCGCGCGGCGGTTATTCAGCACCAGCCCCTCGCGGCGACTACTCGGCACCTCGTGGAGGCGGCGGATACGGCGGGGGCGGATTCTCCGCTCCCCGCGGCAACTACTCCGCGCCACGCGGCGGTGGTGGTGGCTACTCGGCTCCTCGCGGCGGCAGTAGTGGTGGCGGCGGTTACTCCGCACCTCGCGGTGGAGGGGGCGGCGGTGGCGGCTACCACGGTGGCGGTGGCAGCAGTGGTGGTGGTGGACGCAGCAGCAGCGGTGGTCACGGCGGACGCCGCTAAATTTCTCCTGACTCATAGCGCGTCATAACTCTCATAACCGCGGCCTCGATCGATGCTCGGGGCCGCGGAGCATCACCGGAAAAGTGATGCCGGGCTCGGAGTGTGACGCATCCAAGAGCCAGACAAGGTTCGAAGAAGAGCAAGGGGTTTACCGCTTGGCTTCACGGTTTGCGGGTTCGCTATCTTGGCAACGGATTTCTTAGCAAGATGAATGTATCGGCACCGCAAAGGAGTCACGACCATGAGAAAGGCCATTCGCTCGGCGTCTCTGCTCTTGCTTGTCGGTCTGTTCGCTGCCCTTCCAGCCTTCGCGCAATCTCACGATGAAGATCCTCCCGGCCGCGTCGCTCGTCTCAACTATATGGAAGGCTCCGTCTCCTATCAGGTTCAAGGCGACACCGACTGGGTTGCCGCCGATCCCAATCGCCCGCTCACAACCGGCGACAATCTCTGGGCAGACAAGGACTCCCGCGGCGAAGTCCACATCGATAGCAATGCGATTCGCCTCTCAAGCGAGACCGGTCTTTCGTTCCTGAATCTCGACGATCGCACCGTGCAGCTCCAGCTTCCGCAAGGCAGGATCGAAATTCATCTTCGCCAGCTCAATCCCGGCGATGCGTGGGAAATTGATACGCCCAATCTCGCCTTCACTCTCGCTCGCGAAGGCGAATACGTCATCTCCACTGATCCTGACGGCAACTCCACCACGATTGTCGTGCGCGAAGGCGGAGGCCAGGTCACTGGCGGCGGTGATTCCTGGGATCTGAATTCCGACCAGGAATACACGTTCAACGGCGCCGATCAGCTTTCCTATGACGCTCAGTCCGCGCCCGATTTCGACGATTTCGAAGCCTGGTGCCAATCGCGCGATCAGCGCGAAAACAACTCCGCCTCCGCTCAATACGTTTCGCGCGACGTGGACGGCTACTACGACCTCGATGAGTACGGCGAATGGAGCGAACAGCCCGATTACGGCCCGGTCTGGTATCCGCGCGATGTCGCGGTCGATTGGGTTCCCTACCACGTCGGCCACTGGGTCTATATTGCGCCTTGGGGATGGACTTGGGTTGATGAAGAGCCGTGGGGCTTCGCGCCTTTCCACTATGGCCGTTGGGTTCTGATCGGCGCTCGCTGGGGCTGGGTCCCCGGCCCAAGAGTCGTTCGCCCGGTCTACGCTCCCGCGCTAGTCGCTTTCGTCGGCGGCCCCGGCTTCGGCCTCTCCGTTTCTTTCGGCGGCGGCTTCACGGGCGTCGCATGGTTCCCGCTCGGCCCGCGTGACGTTTTCGTCCCGACATATCACTGCAGCCCGCGATACGTGCAATACGTCAACGTGACCAACACGCGCGTCGTCAGCGTCACGCAGGTCACCAACGTCTATAACACCGTCATCGTCAATCGCAACTACACGCGTGTGAATTACACCTACGCTGACAATCATCGCGCTGTCACGGTGGTCTCGCGCGACACCTTCGTGGGCGCCCGTCCCGTCAACCGCGAAGTCGTGCACATCAATGAAGATCAATTCAAGAATGTCCGCGTGTCCTCTCACACCGAGATTGCGCCAACGCACACCAGTTACGTCGGCGCGAATGCAAGAAGCGTTTCGACGCGGCCCAATGTTCCCTTTTCTCAGCGCCCAGTCGTTGCCAGACTGACTCCGCGCGCTCCAAGAGAAGTTCATCAGGCGCCTGCCATGAATAGTCGCGGCGCGCAAAACAACGCGCCAAGTAACAATGGCTTTCGCAATTTCGGCGACCGCGGCAACGTCAACCGCGGCTCGCAAAACAATAATCGTGACCAGATCTCTGGCGAAAATAACGCGCCAAACAACGGACGCGTCCAGCCGCCACCAACAAACAACACCATGCCGGTCACAAACAGGGGCCCGCGCACTCTCGGACAACAAGGCCAACAACCGAATCGCGGCTCAAATACCGGCCAAAATGCCAACATGAACAACGGTCAGGGCGCACCTAACAATGGCGTTGAAGCGTCACCGCGACCGCGCACTCTGGAAGAACAGGGCACGCCCAACGAGGGCAATAACAATAATCAGTCATCAGGTAACGGCAATTTCAGGCCCTTCACGCCGCCAGATCGCGGCAATCGTGGCGGCGCAACGAACAATAACGGCGGTAACCAAAATCAACCCGCTCCGCGCAATGAGGGAAATAATGGCGCCCCTCAAACGCAGCCGAATAATAATCACGAGCGTTACCGGTACAGCCCGCCAGTTCGCGCGAACGACCAGAACTACGACGTGCATCCTCCACTCAACCAAGACCGGCCGCAGTCGCAGCCATCTCGTCAGCAAGTGCAACCGCGCGAGCAGCATCAGTCTGAGCAGCACCAATCCGCGCCAAAAGACAACAAGCAATCGACACACGACAACAACAACCGCCACCAGTAGCGAAGCGTCACGTCGGCGTAGGGGCGCTGCTTGCTGCGCCCCTTTTGCCCACCACCCCGAAGCGATCTGCGTCGTACCAACAAGAATCTCGTCATCTTGAGCGAAGCGAAGGACCTCTCTTCGGTTTTCGACGGTCCATGCCAATCCGCTAAACCCGTTCGCAACCGTCGCCCACTTTTGCTATTCTGGCTTGTACTCGGACACCTCAGAGCTGTTCGGTATCGAAAAATCCAAATCGAAGGGAATCGACGTGACTTCATCCACCGCAGCGGGAACCGCCACTAAACGTGCCTTCAATTTCAACGCCGGACCGGCGGCCATGCCCCTTTCCGTACTCGAAAAGATGCGCGATGAGATGCTCGATTATCGCGGCACCGGCATGTCCGTGATGGAGATGAGTCACCGCTCGCCGGAATTTGAGGCGATCAATGACGGTGCCGAGAAGGCGCTGCGCCGCATTCTTCGCATCCCGGACGAATACGCCGTCCTTTTCGTGCAGGGCGGCGGCAGCATGCAATTCGCCATGGTCCCGATGAATCTTTATCTGCCGGGACGTGCCGTTGACGTGCTTCACACCGGCGCATGGACCGCGAAAGCCATTGGCGAACTGAAGCGCATCGCCACGCATCGCGTCGCCGCGTCCACGGAAACCGATAAGTTTGCGCGCCTGCCGAAACCAGAAGAAATTTCGCTCAAGCCGGACGCTTCATACGTCCACATGTGCACCAACAACACCATCGAAGGCACGCAATGGCCGGAGCCGCCCGACACAGGCGACGTGCCGCTCGTCGCGGACATGTCTTCGGACATCGCTTCGCGTCCACTTGACGTCCGTCAGTTTGGTTTGATTTTTGCCGGCGCACAGAAGAACCTCGGTCCTTCCGGCGTGACTGTTGTAATCGTCCGCAGCGACCTCGCCGAACGCGCCGACCAGAAGGTCGCCCAGATTCTCCAGTACAGGACCTACATCAAAGAGAAGTCGCTCTACAACACGCCTCCCACGCTCGGCGTCTATGCCCTCGGCTTGGTGCTCGATTGGATCGAATCACAGGGCGGCGTTACGGCCGTCGAAAAAACAAACGAAGCGAAGGCCAAGCTTCTCTACGACAGGATTGACGCCACCGGCTTCTACAATTGCCCGGTTGAGAAAGCTTCTCGCTCAAGGATGAACGTCGTGTTCCGTATCGCCGGCGGCAAAGAAGAAGTCGAAAAGAAGTTCGTGAAAGACGCTTCGGCGGCAGGTCTCGTCGGCATCAAGGGCCACCGCTCAGTCGGCGGCATGCGCGCTTCGATCTACAATGCCGTCACGCTCGAAGCCGTCCAGGCCCTCACCGACTTCATGAAAGACTTCGAACGCAAAAACGGCTA